>JBCCHQ010000018.1:0-56171 GCA_039028735.1 Planctomycetota bacterium
GCCCAATTCTACACCACTTATAAAAAAATACAGCATACTCCAAATCTTGTAGAACGTCACATAATGTTTAACATTGTTCAAACATTGATGACACTCGACACAAGTGGAGTACCATCAATCGATAAAAGGATCCAAAATCACCATGAGACCTGACAGAATACTTCCCTGATGTTAACCCTTTCACGACGTGTGACCCACACTGTGGGCCATGCATAAATTCAGTTATTTGTGAGCATTTGCGGACCTCGGGAAAGCTTTATGGAATAAAATCCCTTATGTGGATGAGTGTTTTTTTATTGAAACGACACGCAAGCTTGCGTGTCGTTGCAATAAAAAACACTCATCCACATATTTAAGGGATTTTGAACTTTCAACCTATTTTGCCGTCTTTGACAGCGTTAATCTGGTGGAGAAGTGTACTTTGTGGTCCCATAGGTTTTAAAAACTGATGAGCATGAGATTTCAACTAACCCACATGTTTTTTCAAACACGTCTTCTTTTTCTCACTGACATCGTGCGACAGTTGTCGACGTCTATTGTGTTTGTCGGATTCTTGTAGAATACGACGTTGTTTTTCTCCTTCGTGTCGATCTTTTTGTATCATTGAATAACTTTCGTCTAAGATTTGTTGGTATTTATTCAAATCCATGTTCGGTTGAAATCCAGTGACTGTCAGTTCTATGTAGAAAATAAAATCAAACAACTTGGCAAAGGAGTGGAATTGGCGAGAAAAATCCAGAAATACCCTCCGTGTGTTCTTATGGTCATTTGAATTGGTTTTTAGCATCGATTTCGTTGAAAAAAAAACTAAACCCAACAGTTGCGCTGGGACGTGGCTGCGCCTGTCGAAGGGCAGCTGCTGCGGCTCGCGGCTGTTGTGGATCCAGTGCAGGACCCGGCGGGCGTTTGGCCGCTGGTGTCGGATACCGTAGTTACGCATCGAACCGAAGGCTGGGTCACTTGGGGTGACCTGATGCAGCGCCTGCGTGGCGCCGGCTTGCACCCTGAGAGGGTTCGCTTCGAAGGGCCGGGGATGTGCCGGCTCACCCGGGAGGCACGACCATGAGATTCCTAGCCGTTGTAGTTGCACTCGTTGTGTTGGCGGGATGGACTCCGGCCGAAGCGCAATCGCTGTGGCAACGCGCCCAGGCAAAGCCCAACCCTGACGGCAAGACGGTATCTGCACCGCGCGGACGCTCGATCTACCTGCGCAAGAAGAAAGAGCGGCCGCCAATTGCCGCCAATGACATCGTCATGATCAACGTGATGGAAGAAGCCCGCGCCAGCAACGACGCGAAGCTCGAGTCACGCCGAGAGATGCAGCTGGAACTGCTCCTCAATCAGTTCGTGCGCTTCTCCGGGATCGATATCACTCCCGATACCAGCCCCCAGCCAGAGATGGACGTAGAAGCGAACCGAGAGGTGAAGGGGCGGGGCAAGACCGATCGCAAGGAAAGCGTTCACCTACGGATTGCTGCCCGCGTGCTCGAGGTGTTACCGAACGGGAATCTCGTTCTCGAAGCCCGCAAGCAGAAGCGCATCAACGACGAAGTCACCGAGATTACGCTGACTGGCGAGATTCGGACGGCGGACGTCAACGCGGACTATGTCGTTGCGAGCGATCGCATCGCCAACATGAAACTCGCCTACTCTGGCGAAGGCCCTGTTTCGGCGAACGTCGTGTGGACGTGGGTCACCTACGTCGTCGACGCCATTTGGCCATTCTGATCTAACGACCCTGCTGTAACGATTCAGGCCTCTCGTTCGATCGAAGAGCCCGTCGCATTCCATCGCTGCGACGGGCTCTTTGTGTTTGTAGCAAGCGTTTGCTCACGCAGGCAGGGTGTGCCGGCGGGGGCAGATGTTGCCGGCGCCCAGCCGTTGCGCGCGCTCGCCTTTAGTGCTCTCGGCACGCTCAGTGCGCTCTCACACAGTTTCACGCACAGAACGGACTTTGGCATGGCCAGTGCTTTGAGGCTCCCGCCCATGGAGGGATTCGTCAGAAAGGACTCGTCGTGCTAAGGATTGCACTGACAACGATTGGCCTCGCGCTTGTACTCGTGCTCGGCTTCCCCGCGACAGCGGAAGCGCAACGCATCAAAGACGTCGCGCGTGTAAAGGGAGATCGCCTACAACAGATGAAGGGGCTGGGCCTCGTCATCGGACTTGCGGGTACCGGAGACAGCACACGCTTCACGCTGTCGCAGAAGCTCTACAGCAATCTGCTCGGTAACCTCGGGATGGACATCTCCGAAGAGGAACTGAAGTCGAAGAACGTTGCCGCCGTCATGGTCGACGCGCAGGTGCCCGCTTCGACGATTCCAGGCTCCTCGATCGAGGTCACGATCTCGAGCGTCGGTGACGCCAAGTCATTGGCAGGTGGTCGCCTGCTAGAGACGACACTGTTTGGGCCTGGGTCCAACAGTGAAGTGGTTTATGCCGTCGCCCAAGGCTCCGTTCGAGAGCTTCCTACCAGCGCGACTGTCGTGGGGGGGACAGCGATCCTCGAGGAGGACATCTCGATCCCGTTCCAGATCGAAGGGGATCGCTTCCAGGTAGTTCTCAACCGTCCGGATTTTTCTACAGCGTCGCGCATCGCACGAGCGATCAACGAGTTTCCGTACCTTCGCTTTCGCTTGGGCGGTGACCACTCGATCGCTACCGCGGTCAATCCCGGTCTCGTCGACGTGAAGATCCCGGCGAAGCTACGAAGTCGCCACGACACGATTGAACTGATCTCTCGGTGCATGGACATCGAGATTCCTGACGTGGACCGTGAGGCTTTGGTCGTTATCGACTCGGCTACGCACATGGTCACTGTCAACGGTGCCGTGCGAGTTGCCCCTGTCGTTGTGATCCTCGGTGATGCTCAGATCCGCATTCTCACGCCTGCCGGCTCCTCGCAGCAGCACCCGTTGCTCATCGATGTCATTGACGCGTTGCGCGTCGAGGGATTCACCGAAGAGCAGATCCCGAAGGTGATTCGCAACATCGATCGTTCTGGCGCGTTACTCGGCACTCTGGAGGAGAACTAGCATGGATCCAATGACTGCCGTTTCGAGCTATTCACAAATTGCCAACCCGGCGACCGGGCGCAGCGCCAAGGAAGTCGCAGAGGGGTTCGAAGGCTTGTTCCTGTTTCAGATGCTCGAGCCGCTGGAAAAGAGCTCGGAGGCGCTATTCGGCAAAGGCCCGGAGGGTCGGACCTTCTCAGGACTCTTTCGCCAGATGCTCGCTGATCAAGTGGCAAGCGCACGACCATTGGGAATCGCGGATCGCATCGAGAGTGCCATCGAGCAGCAACAGAATGGAAAGATTCAAGGATGAAGACTCAACCTTCCGGTGACCCACGGCTACGCCTCTCAGTCGAGGACCTCTGCAACATCCTCGAGCGCCTGCGCGGTTTGCACGAAGATCTACTGACCGTACTCGGCGAGAAGGAGGAGGCACTTGTCGAGGTCCACCTCGACGAACTCGAAGAGATCCGCGATCGCGAAGAGCGACTGATTCGCGAAGTCATCGAGGAAGAGAAGGAGCGCCTGCTCGTCACCGAGGAACTCGGCGACATGCTTTCGCACGAGCGTCCGACGGAAATCACGGTCTCTGAGATCCTGCCGAGTGTTCCTGGTGATCTAGCCGCGCCGCTTTCAGACGCGCGCGAGGGGCTGCGCGATGTCGCATTGCGACTTGCACGTCAGAACTCGGTCAATCGTGCGCTGATCGAGCACTCGGTCGGCCACGTGCAGGTGTTCGTCTCGAAGCTGGTGGCTGCTGAGAACGGATCGAGCTACGACCGTCAGGGCTCGACGAACGAGGGTGGGGGAACTCTCTTCATGGACCGGAGAGGCTAGATGTCCCTTTTCTCCTCACTGAATCTCGCTCGACAGTCACTCGGGGCGCACCAAACTGCGATCCAGACCGTGGGGCAGAACATCGCAAACGCCAACACTGAGGGCTACGCCCGACAGCGTGCGGTACTACGCCCGACGGCGCCCGACGATCGCATCTTTGCATTCGTTGGGACCGGCGTCGAAGTCACGCGAATCGAGCGGATTGTCGATGAGCACCTGGAGACGACGCTACGCGGCGCGAACTCCGATCTCGGCAACCTCACCGAGCGCAATCGGGTTTTCTCGATGGTAGAGACCATCCTCAGCGATCTCGATGGCGGTGGGCTCTCCGACGCGATGGCACGCTTCTTCGATTCGGTCGAGGATCTTGCCAACGAGCCGCAGGACCCGTCGGTGCGAGGGTTGGTGGTCGAGGAGGCGCGGACTCTCACCGAGACGTTCCACTATCTCGATGCACAGATTCGGAATCTCCGCGGCAGTCTCAACACAGACATCGAGACTGTCTATGCGGACGTGAATCGTATCTCCCAGGAGATTGCAGACCTCAATCGCAACATCGGAACCGCGGAAGCGGGCGGTGTTGCGCCAGGTAGTGCCAATGATCTGCGCACGCAGCGCGATGCGTTGTTGACGGAGCTGTCGGAGCTGGTCGATGTCAAGGTGATCGAGCAGACCAACGGTATGGTGCAGGTCGTTACAGGTAGTGATGTGTTGGTCGTCGGCAGCCGAGCGCGCACGCTGGAAGTCGAGTGGCAGTCCGATGGAGACATCTCGTTCCACACTGCTCGCTTCGAAGACGACGGCATGCTGCTTCGCCCGAACGGCGGACGTTTGCAGGCACTCCTGAATGGTCGCGATGGACTGATGGTACAGCTGCGCCAGGACCTCGATCAGGTTGCTCAGCAGTTCCTCACCGAGTTCAACGCGATTCACGCCGGCGGCGAAGGCACAAGCCTCTACACCGAACTCGCGGCGACCAACGCTGTGACCGGCGCCGATCTGCGTCTGTCGGAGGCGGGGCTGCCGTTCCCGATCGAGGACGGCCAGTTCACGTTCCAAGTGCGCAACGAGGGGGACGGTACTCGCGAGAGCTATGTGATCGCGTTGGACCTCGATGGCACCGACGACGACACGACGCTGCAGGACCTCGCCGACATGATCAACACGCAGGTGGGTGTCGATCACCCAGAGATCAGCGCTCGAGTTACCGTCGACGGCCATCTCGAGATCCAGTCGTCAGACGACTCCCTGAAGTTCACGTTTCGTGACGACAACACCGGTGCGCTCACGGCGCTCGGCCTTGGGACCCTCTTTACGGGGACCAGCGCACTCAACATCGACGTTCGCAGTCAGCTCATGGACAACCCGACGCTGTTGGCATCGGGCCGCGGTGCAGGCAGCGGCGACAACACCGCCGTGCTCGACATGCTGGGATTTCGTGACAAGGGCCTCCTTGGCCCCGACGAGAAGACCGTCGAGGAATTCTACGTCTCGATCGTGGCGCAGGTGGGGGTGCGCGGTGCAGAAGCGCGTGACCTGCTCCTCAATCAGGAAGCGATCACGACCAATCTCCAGAACCAGCGGGAATCAGTTTCGGGAGTCAACGTCGACGAAGAAGCGATCGAGTTGATTCAGTTGCAGCGGGCCTACCAAGGGTCCGCGCGTTTCTTGACCATCGTGGATCGTCTCCTCGAGACGCTCCTGAACTCGGTCTAGGGGGGATCGCTATGGCTGGCATGCTGCGCGTAACCAACGCCGTCCTCCACAACTCGACGCTGAGTTCACTGCAAGACAACTTGCGCGCGATCGCTGAGGACAACCGCAAGATCTCGACGGGGAAGCAGTTCGCCGTTGCGTCAGACAACCCGCTGTCGGTGCGTCGTCTGATCGCATGGGAAACAGTGATCGAGCGCAACGAGAAGTACCAGAGCAACATCGAGTTTGCGAGTTCACGTCTCGGGGCTACGGAGTCAGCTCTCGACCAGATGAACGACATGATCATCCGGGCGCGTGAGATCGCTTTGCAGCAGATCAACGGCACGGCGACCGATCAAACCCGCGCCAACTCAGCGGTAGAGATCGACTCTCTGATCAATGAGTCGTTGACGCTCGTGAACCGACAGTTCGGCGATCGGTACCTGTTTGGCGGTACCCGGGTTGACGAGGCGCCGTTCGAGCGAGCTGGAAACTTCGTCGCATACCTGGGCAACGACAACGAGCCGGCGATCGAGATTGCACCGACCATGATGTTCGAGTCGTCGATCTCCGGCGTTCGGGCCTTCGGTGGCTTCTCGAGCCAGATCAGCAGTGCGTCGGACCTGGACCCTGTGGCTGTGATGACGACGTCTTTGAACATGCTCAACAACGGTCGCGGCGTCGAGCCCGGCATGGTCGAGATCCGTGACGGCCTGGGCGAGCGGATGCTGATCGATCTCTCCGCCGCCAAGACGCTCGACGACGTCGTCAACATGCTGAACAACTCGGGCTTCATCGATAGCGCCGCCCTATTGCCCGACGGCAAGGGGCTGCAGCTGCAGAAGGCCGGCGCCAACCTGACAGTCCTCGACGTCAACGGTGGTTCGACAGCGTCGGACCTGGGACTGGTCGGCGACGGCATGGGACCCGTCGCCCTCGGCGGCGATGTCGACCCGATGATCATGCCCATAACCCCACTCAACGAGTTGGTGGGTGGAAGTGGGGTCGACACTAGCGGTTTCACGATCACCAACGGAACCCTGTCGGCCACGATCGACTTCACTTCGGTGACCACCGTGGAAGATCTGCTGAACGCCGTGAACACGTCCGGCACCAACACCGTTGCGCGCCTGAACGCCGACGGGCGCTCGATAGAGATCATGTCAACGCTCGCCGGCGCAGACCTGTTCATCGAGGAGAACGGCGGCACGACGGCTGCCGACCTCGGCTTCCTTCTGACTGCCGACGACACTCCCGTCGAACGGTTCCACGGGGGCGGCGGGTTGCTGTCCGTCCCAGGTGCCGACTTTCGAATCACTGCCGCGGATGCAACCGAGTTCGACGTCGACGTTTCGTCGGCGCAAACACTCGGCGACGTTGTCGCGTTGATCAACGACAACCCAGCGAATGGCGGTGCAGTCGTAGCCCAAGCCCTCAGCGGACCGCTACGAATTGAGCTCACGGATGCGTCAGGGGTGCCGGGAGACCTTTCTGTTGCTCACCTCAATGGCTCGTTCAGCGCGTCCACGCTTGGCATCGACACGACGACGTCGAGTGGTTCGATCGTTGGCGCCGACCTGGCTCCTGGTGGCGTCCGGTTGGAGAGCGTCTTCGACGGCTTCGCGCTCTTGTACGAGGGGCTGAGCACCAGCGACGACCTAACGATCGAAGAGGCGATGCGCGCACTCGACCGGGCGGAAACGGGAGTGCTCCAGGCCCGCGCAACCGTCGGCGGGCGGGTGCGACGGCTCGAAATCTCAGAGCGTCGTACCGAGATCGAAACCTTCGAGTTTCGGGAGTTGATGTCTCAAGAGGGCGACACAGACATTGCCGAAGCCGTCTTGGAGTTTCAACGACACGAGTTCGTTTACCAAGCCTCGCTGCAAACGTCAGCTGGGCTCTTGCAATCGACGATTCTGGACTTCTTGAACTAGGGAACGGAGTTGCCATGGATGAGCAGACGGTGACGCGTGAAGTCGCCTCAGACACCGAGCTGGAAGAGGTCACGTTCGAGACCCTTCGGTTCGGCGAAGTAACCGTGAGTAAGGATCGCATCGTCAACTTCCCCCGGGGATTGGTGGGACTGCCGGATGCGACTCGATTCACGTTTCTTCACCCCGAAGACACGGATGGTCCCTTCTTCTGGATGCAGGCCCTGGACGACCCGGCGCTCGCCTTCGTCGTTTGTGACCCGCGCTCGTTCTTCCCGGACTACGTCGTACCGCTGGCGAGCGAAGATCAGGAGACGCTCGAGATCGTCGCCGCGGAAGACGGTGTTGTCTGTGTGATCCTCGTCGTGCCGGAAGATCCTCGGCAGATCACAGCGAACCTGCGCGGCCCCGTTGTCATCAATCCCCAGACCTGTATCGGCCTGCAGCTCGTGCTCGCGGGAGACCAATACGGGGCTCGTTCTCACTTGTTCCCGGTGCCAGGAGAGGAAGGTGCTCGATGCTCGTCCTAACCCGCTCCTGCGATGAGGAGATTCGCATCGGCGACGAGATCGTCGTCCGTGTTCTGGATGTCAAAGGCGACCGCGTGCGCATCGGTATTCAAGCGCCATCGGAAGTCTCTGTGCACCGGCAAGAAGTCTATGCGGAGATCGAACGTGCGAACCAAGAGTCGCTCAATGTCGCCGCCAGTGGCCTCAGCGGGGCCAAAGAGTTGTTGGGGGGGGCCGTGAAGTCGGCTACTCGTCTACAGAGCAAAGGAAAGTCACCGATTACTGCGAAGAGCTCGGTAGGACGCCGGGTGAACGCCCACACGGAGGTAAGTCATGGGACTTAGAATCAACACGAACGCACCTTCGCTGACAGCACTGCGAATGTTGCAGAGTTCGGACAAGTCGCTGTCGAATTCGTTGCAGCGATTGTCAACCGGCCTGCGAATCAACAAGGCCTCAGACGATCCGTCCGGGTTGGTGATCTCGGAGCAGTTACGAGCACAGATCAACAGCTTGCAACAGGCGTCGCGAAACGCCCAGAACGCGTCGAATCTCGTGAACACGGGTGAGGCGGCGCTGGCGGAAGTGAACGCGTTGCTGATTCAGATGCGTGAGTCGGCGATCTTCGCTCTAAACACCGGCGGTGCTTCCGTCGAGCAGATCAATGCCGAGCAGGACTCGATCGACAACGCGATCGCGGCTATCGACCGCATCGCGTCGACGACTCGCTTCGCAACCCGCCACCTGATCAACGGCGAAAGTGGCTTTAACATTCGGTCAGCTGCGACCGCAATCGGTGACCTGAATCCGATCTCGGTGGCGTGGGATCCGCGCTCATCGGATACGTCGTTTAGCCTGATCATTACGCAGAACTCCAGTCAGGCGACGCTGTCGGCTGTCGGCGGCACCGGCGTGGTTGCATCGGGTGGACCCGTGACGTTGCGAATGACCGGGGGGCGCGGTACTGAGGACATCACGATCCCGTCAGGCGGTACGCTGACGGCCTTCCAAGATTCGCTGAACCTGCTGCGTGGCAACACCGGTGTCTACGCGAGTGCTGGAATGCTCTATAGCGAAGAGTTCGGTTCTCGCGAGATGATCCGCCTCGAGCAGGTGAGCGGCACCGGCACCTTCACAGGTGCCGGAGGCGCAATCACAGCGGTCGGGGAGTTCACCGATGATTCGGGTGTCGACGTAGGCGCCACCATCAATGGCGTGGCGGTCAACGCGCAGGGCAACACGATCCGGGCTGTGTCCAACATCTTCTCGGGATCGATCAACATGGAGCCGGGACACACGGTCGGCAACTACTCGTTCACGATACGGCGCTCGGGACTCACGTTCCAACTCTCGAATCAGGGAGGCGCGTCGGATCAAGCCGTGATCGGATTGCCATCGCTGTACACCAACAACCTTGGACGCCACACCGTGACAACAGCCGGCGTGACCTCGTTCGGCTTCTTGTCGACGCTGGGAGCAGGTGGGGCGAACGATCTGCTGACTGACCCATCGAATGCATTGAAGATCCTGGACGTTGCCATCGATCAGGTATCGGACGTGCGAGCATTCCTCGGGGCCTTCGTCAACGACAACGTCGACCCGGCCATCCGGGAGCTTGCTGTACACATGGAGAACTTGAGCGCGAGCGAGTCAACGATTCGCGATCTCGACTTCGCGAGTGAGACTGCAGAGCTGACCAAGAACCAGATCTTGTTCCAGTCTGGTATCTCGGTGATTGCGCAGACCAATGCAATCCCACAGGCGGTGATCCAGCTGCTGCAGTAGCACGCACTCACTACGAATCCGACGACGACGAGCCCGCGCTTCCTCCTCGAGAGTGAAGCGCGGGCTCAGTTTTTTTCGGACCATGTCGCGCCCTGCGCATACAGCGATGTGACAAAAAACGTCACTCGCCTAACGGTCCAAGCTCTCGCCTCTTAGATACCTTCCCGCGACAACTCGAAAGTTTCTCGATGGCTGCCGCCGATATCTCGCGTGGACACCCGAGATCCCTCTTGGGCGACGGTGTCTCCTCTTTCAGCACCGGCAGCCGCATTGCTCTGGGCCGTCAGGGTGTCGACCCGGTCCGGGGCATGTGGCCGCCTTTTGAAGGCCTTGTTTGAAGAAGCAAAGAAAGGAGCTCGGCTAGCCAAAAGTAGCCGGATGGAAGCCGGCCTCCAGCACATCAGCGATCGACGCCGTCTAAGGACAGACGGTTCTCATGAAATCAAGGAGGATTTCGAATGGGACTTCGCATCAACACCAACGTTTCGTCGGTGGCAGCACTGCGGAATCTGCAAGCCTCGGATAGGAATCAACAGCGTTCGCTCGAGCGTCTGTCGACCGGACTCCGAGTCAACGGCGCCGGGGACGACCCGGCGGGACTTGTCATCTCGGAGCAACTGCGCGCTCAAATCGGGTCGATGAAACAGGCCCTGGAGAACTCGCAGAACGCCTCGAACCTGCTCGGAACGACCGAAGCCGCACTCAACGAGGTCAACTCGTTGCTGATCGGTATTCGGGAGTCCGTGATCTTCGCCCTGAACTCCGGCGCCAGCTCCACCGAGGAGATCGACGCCGAACAGGACTCGATCGACAACGCCATCCGGTCGATTGATCGTATTGCCCAAACGACCAAGTTCGCCACGAAGAACTTGCTCGACGGTAGTCAGCAGATCAGCGTCACTTCGCAGGTGACGTCGATTGCCGACATCAACGTCCAGAACGTCACTTTCGACGGTCAAACCTCCCAGCAGTACACGATGAACGTTACCGCCCTGGCGAGCCAGGCTGGTGTGTTCGATGGTGGTACGACGGGTGCCGTCTACGGTGGTACGTCAACTGCCGGTGCTACCTTCCGTCTCTCCGGGAGCGAGGGTACGCAGGACATCTCCGTGAGTAGCGCGACGACGCTTGCGCAGTTCGTGGATGCTGTCAACGCCTACACCGGTGACACGGGTGTGTTCGCTTCGTCGGTCGGTTCACTACACAGCGTCGAGTACGGTGAAGACGAGACCGTATCGGTCCAAGTCATCAGCGGTACGTTGAACGCTGGTGGTGGTGTCACGTCGGCAAACGGTATCATCACCGATGATGGCGCCGACCTCGCCGGGGACATCAACGGCATCACGTTCAGTGCGCGCGGTCACGACGTTCGCGTCCAGTCGGACGTGATCACGGCGGACATCCGCGTGCAGCAGTCGATCACGATTGCCTCGACCCACACGTTTACCGTCGACAACAGCGGGATGGTCTTCCAGCTGAACCACGACGGTGGCGCCAACGACCGTGAGCAGGTCGGCGTACGTAGCGTTCACACGAGCTTGCTCGGTGAGAACACTCGTACGGTTACCGGTATCAACGGCCAGTCTTTGACGATCGGTGGATTCTTGTCCTCGCTCGTCTCGGGTTCGGGCAACGATCTCGATACCAACGCAGTCAACGCACTGCGCATCGTCGACGATGCGATCGAGCAGGTCTCGGATCTGCGGGCGTACCTCGGTGCGTTCCAGAACCAAACCGTCGACTCGAATGCGTCCTCACTCGCAGTAGCACTCGAGAACCTGACGGCTTCCGAGTCGACTATCAGGGACCTCGACTTTGCCGAGGAAACGGCAGCCTTCACGAAGAATCAGATTCTGTACCAGTCCGGCATCGCCGTGCTGGCGCAGTCGAACCTGATCTCGCAGTCGGTTCTGACGCTCCTCGGGTAGTAACGAGTAAGGAGGGGGTTGCTCCGAGGCCACTGGGGCCTCGGAGCATCAACCTTTTGTAAGGATTAGAAGGATGATCGATTCCACTAGTCTTCAAGGAGCGAACTCGCTTGGCGATCCGCGTTTGACTCGTGCCACCGCGGAAGCGCAGCAGCAGAAGCAGCAAGAGAGTCGTCAGGCCCCAGAAGTGACGGCGTCCCGTGCCAGCGCCCCCTTGAACAAAGAAGAGCTCCAAGCCTTGGTCCAAGAGCTAAACCTCAAGGTCCCAAGCAGTCACGACTTACGGTTTCAGGTGAGTGGCGACAGCCACGAATTGGTCGTTCAGGTCATCGACCAGCAATCCGATGAAGTAGTTAGGGAGATCCCACCGGATCATCTCAACGGACTGCGGAAGCATTTCGAAGAGCTGACGGGAACGCTCCTGGACGACTACGCATGATGGAGGAGGGGTGCACCCCCTCCCGCAGTCGGTGAGCTCGAGGGCTCGCGCTGCGCCAATAGAGTTTGCACCTTGATGAGAACACAACACGGCGGCAGGCGACCCTCGTAGCGACCGATCTACGCCAACTCTCTCGGAGCTTCCGAGACGGTCCGGTCGTTCCGGAGCATGCCCGCAGCGGCGTCAGAGGGAGAGAGTAGGCCCAATGCTCAGCATCGATGGTCTGGTATCAGGCTTCGACACAACGACCATTATCCAGGACATCCTGTCGCTGGAACGACGTCCGATCCAGCTGATCGCGCAGCAGCAAGAAGAGATCCGCGCACGGCAAGGGGCCTATCTCGGGCTCTCCGCGCAGCTCCTCAATTTGCAGAACGCATCGCGGCGGCTCGCGAGTCCGGACACGTTCAGCGGTGTCTCGGTCACTTCCACCAACGAAGATGTGCTTGTCGCATCCGGTGGCTCCACAGTACCTCCCGGTAGCTACAGCTTTCAAGTCGCACAGTTGGCGCGCGGGAGTCAGTTTCTATCCGGTGGGTTCGCAACGAGCGATGACACGCCGGTCGGGGCTGGGCAACTGACGTTGGAGGTCGGCGGCGGTTTCGTCGACACGAAGACCGAGCTCGAGAACCTCAACGGCGGTTCCGGTGTCTCTCGTGGGACGTTTCGCTTGACCGACGCTTCGGGAAGCACGGCCATCATCGATGTTTCGACCGCCGTGACGCTCGATGACGTCATTCAAGAGATCAACGATACTGTCGGGGTCGACATTACCGCCTCGATCGCCGGATCCGCAAACACCAACACAGGGCGCGGCCTGGTCCTCGAAGACTCATCCGGTGGTGGCGGCACCCTGCTCGTCGAAGAAGTGGGGAGTGGCAACAGTGCTGGCGACCTCGGGATCCTCGGCAGTGGCGTCGGCACTACCCTCGAGGGCGGAGCGATCTACACGATCGGTTCAGACACCCGTCTTTCGTCGCTCGCCGACGGCTTGGGAGCTCGTTCTGGAGCCGGCGACGACATCTTGTTCACCCTCTCCGACGCGACCACGATCGACATCGACTTGGATGGCGTGAACACAGTCGGCGACCTCATCGATGCCGTCAACAACGACGCAGCCAACGTGGGCAACCTGACGATGTCGATCAACGCTGAGGGCGACGGGTTCGACATTGTCGATACTGCTGGCGGCCCAGGAAATCTGACGATCGCGGACTTCGATCCGCTGCTCGGGAGTGCAGCGACCGACCTCGGAATCGCCGGTACCTCCGCGGGGGGTACGATCAACGGCACCCGCGTCTTGGCAGGACTCAACGACACCCTGCTGTCGACACTCAATGGCGGGTCTGGCGTGACAGCGGGTTCGATCACCGTCAAGGACCGAGCCGCTGGCGTGGGTGTGGCCGTAGATCTGACGACCGCCGAGACGTTGCAAGATGTGATTCGCGCAATCAACGATTCCGCCGCAGACGTTGTGGCGAGCGTCAATCCCGAGGGGAATGGCATCTTGATTCGCGATACGTCGGGTGGTTCCGGCGACCTCGAGATCTCCGAGGCCGGCAGCACGACTGCGGCCGAACTCGGCATCTTGAGCGGTCCTGTTTCCGACAACGAATTCAACGGGAGTGATCTCGACCCTCGATACATGCATGCGAACACGCTGCTGGCGGGGCTCAACGGTGGGCGCGGAGTCGCAGCTGGCCAGATCCGGATCACCGGAGCGGATGGCGTGTCGTTCACCGTCAATCTCGACGGTACGAACATGGGCGACGTCATTCGCGACATTGAAGGTGCAGCCAGCATCGCAGGGAGTAACCTGACCGTTGGCTTCAACGCTGCTGGGAACGGGCTGCTGCTTGGCTCGGCCGGTGGCGGCACGATGCGAGTCGAAGATGTCAGCGGCGGGCGCACGGCTCAAGACCTGCACATCGCGGGGACGAGCACGACCAATCAGATCGACGGCGCATTCGCTGAAACGATCACGATTGGTGCCGAGGATACCCTGCAAGACGTCAAGGAGGCGATCGAAGCCCTGGGCATCGGAGTCTCAGCATCGGTGCTCAACGACGGTTCGAGTTCCGCACCGTATCGCCTGAATATCGTGGCAGGGACAGCTGGTCTGCGCGGGCGGCTGATGGTCGACACGTCGGGCGGCACCGACCTCGGCTTCCAACAGACAGCAAGTGCCCAAGATGGCGTGATCTTCTACGGGGAGTCTGGGGCGGGCAGCGAGCCGATCCTCATTCGCAGCAACTCAAACACCTACACCGATATCGTCGGTGGTTTGACGGTCACAGCCCAAACCGTGTCCGACAGTGCCGTGCGGGTCAACGTCTCGCGTGACCACACTCGCATCAAGGAAGACATCGGCCTCATGGTCGAAAGCTTCAACGAGATCCTCGCCGACATCAGTTCGCTGACATCGTTCAACAGCGACACGGAAGAGGCCGGGATCCTGTTGGGGGATAGTGTCGTCCGTAACTTGAAGAACAGCGTGATCCGCGGGTTGAACCGACCGTTGACGCTGGGCGACAACGACTTCACGCTAGCGTCTCAGGTTGGACTGAGGATCCAGAACAATCGAGTGATCTTCGACTCCAACGACTTCGACGCAGCCATCGAAGAGAATCCTGACGCTGTGCGAACGCTGTTCTCGGCGTTTCGAAGCCTCGAGGCATCGACGGAGCTCGACGATTTCAACAACGGGAACGGTGTCGACACTTCCGCTTCTGGAGACGACTTCGAGATCCTCCTGCGCGATGGCTCCACCGTCAACGTCGACATCGGTACGGCGTCGACGCTGCAAGAGGTGATCGACGCGATCAACGCTGCTGGCGCAGGCAACGTCACCGCAGCGATCTCTGCGTCGCAGCAATCGATCGAGCTGACCGATGCGACGACGGGATCCGACACGTTCCGCGTCAAGGCGCTGAATGAGTCGAGCGCATTCAACGATCTCGGACTCAACAAGACTGCAGACGTGTCGGGTGGTGGCACGCTGACTGGGTTCGATATCGATCTTACAGACGATGTCGGCATCGCCGCTCGACTGACCGATGCGATCGAGCGTCTCATCGATGTCGACACAGGAGTGCTGCAGTCACGGTCGGATTCGTTCGATCAAGTGATTCTGGATCTCGATGATCGGATCGAGCGTGCTGAGGAACGGATCGCGCGGCGCGAGGAGACCCTGCGACGCCAGTTCGCCCAGCTCGAGCAGGTGATGCAGAGTTCGCAGAACACGCTACAAAGACTCAATGCCTCGCTGAGTGGGCTAGGGTAGGAACTGATGGCGAGTATCGACGCAACACGCCGCTATCGGCAGGTACAGGTAGAAACTTCCGCCAAGGATGAGCTGCTCGTCTTGTTGTTGGACGGCGGTGTGCGCTTTGCCGAAGGGGCCGCGCTGGAGCTGCGCAAGGCAGCCAACGGTGAAGAGGAAGACCTGGAGCGCCGAAACGACTACCTGATCCGGTCGCAGAAGATCATTCTGGAGCTTATCGGTGCCTTGAATCCTACGATCGGCCTCGAGCTGTACGACAAGCTACAGTCCCTCTACAGCTTCACGTTTCGGCGCCTCTTCGAAGGCAATGTCGAGGCAGATCTCGTCAAGGTCGAAGAGGGCGTCCGCGTGTTTCAGCAGATTCGCGACATGTGGAAAGACGCTGTCGAACGCGCGCGTGAGGAACAGGATGGGCAGGCGAAGCCGCAGCGGCCCCTGTCGAACTCGACGATCTCACTACAAGGCTAGGCGCGCCCTGTCTTCCTAGGCGAGCATCCAGGAGAGCTCTTGAATGCTGCGGACGTCGCGGCCAAACAGTAGCGTGGAGGCGCCCATCCCGCGCACTTCCTCGATATTGGCGGGGTAGTCGTCCACGAACAGCGTCTCGGCCGGAGCGATGGTTTCCTTGTCGATGTCGTGGAACGCGCGGATCACGTTGAGGACCGCCGCACCCTTCTCTTGCCAGCCGAACTGGGCGTATTGGAAGTGCTTGCGAATGTCGAAGTGGGCAAGCAACTCTTCGCAGACGTCGGGGTCGCTACGGCTGGCTAGGGAGATGAACTTGCCGCGGCGCTCGAGATTGCGTAGCAGCGCACGCACACCCGGGAAGAGTTGCACCCGTGCTGTGCTCGACTCCGCTTCGTGGCTCCCGATCAACTCGAACGGGCCACGCACCGGATCGAGAGTCTTGTGGTGAATCGTCCACAGCGTCTCGTCCAGATCGAATACGAACAGGCGATACCGCATTCCTACTCCACGGCTAGAGCAACGCTCTCCCACTCCTCAAGCAGTGGTTCCAACTCATAGAGCAGCAAGTCCGAAACTTCAACCCACGACTGCTGCTGGATGTTCGCCGAAAGCTCCTCGAGTAGCTGCGGATAATCCTTACCGCGTGGCAACTCGCCGCGCCCAACAGCCCCCAGGCCAAGCTCCAAACCCTCTGCCGCGACGCTGAGCTCGTCGAGGAGTGGCGTCAGCGTTTCGAGCGCCGACTTCCAATGGCCCTGCGAGAACAGATTCGCATGCCCCTGCACCGCTTCGCGAAACTGCGGCAGCAACGCGGCGATCTGCTGTACGAAGTCTTGCGGGTTCACTTCCGCGGGTCCGGCCACGACGTCGAGCACCGTATCTTCGCCCACGACTGCGGGCACTTCGCGCGGCTGCGGCTCCCCGTCGCAGAGAATCTCGTGGACTTGCCAGCCGCGCTCGGCGGCGTGGGCGTCGATCGCCTGTAGCCAGCCACTCCAGTCTTGCTGCGGACAAGCTGCCAGGACCACCGGTTGACCATTCATTCGCGTCTCTTGCGCCATCTGGCTCCTTCCGACGCCTCATGATGCTCACGAACCCGAAAATGTCGCAAGGGACTATCTCCAGGGGTCGATAAGTTGAGATGACAGACCTGTCTCGGAGGGAAGATCTATGAACAGAGGCCTCCTGGCCACCAGTTGCGTTCTCGCGCTCATCTTGGCCATCAGCGGCTGTTTGCACGGCCCCGCGAACAACGGCGGCAGCGGCGAGCCGGCGCTGTACCAGACCAACACAAACGATCTTTATCAGCGTTTCCGGGCATGGAAGCGGCACACCGACGGTCGTGTCGGGCAAGATGTTCATCCGACGACGCTAGCCGAGAGGGCTGGCATCGTCTTTTCCTCGAACCGACACAGTCGTCACTACAAACTCTACATGCGCCACCCAGATGGCTACTTGGTGCGGCAGTTGTCCTATGGACCTGGTGACGATCTGTTTGCGGCGGCTGCCCCGACCGGCGACCGCGTCGTGTTTTCGTCCGATCGCAGCGGTACCTGGCAGCTGTATCTGCTCGAACACCTCGAGGATCGCGATCCGAAACGTCTGGGGGAGGGGGATGCTGCGTCGATCCATCCCGCGTGGGCCCCGGATGGTCAGTCGCTGGCGTACTCGCGCTTGTCCCCGGTCAGCGGCGACTGGGAGATCTGGATCTACGACCTCCGCACTGCAACCACGCAGCGACTCGTGAGCGGTCTGTTTGCGGACTATCATCCCGATGGGAAACGTGTCGTGTTTCAACGTCCGCGACAGCGCGATGGTCAGTGGTACTCGATCTGGACCGTGCAGTTGGATGGAACTCGCGAGACGGAGATCATTGCTGGTCGCGACTATGGTGCCGTCAATCCGACATGGTCCCCGGACGGTGAGTGGATTGCCTACAACACCGTATCACCGCAACTCGAAGGCTCCCCCGTGACGCGCAGTGGCGATGACATCTACATGGTCCGCTATGACGGGCGCCAAGAGACGCGCCTGACGCAAGAGACCGCACCCGTTTGGAACCCCCACTGGTCGGCCGACGGGGCGATCTACTTCTGCTCTGCCCAGGGCGACCAGACGGCGATCTGGAGCCTGAGTCCAGAGACTTAGCACGCGGCGCGTTCTAGTGCCGCAGTAGATCGCGCAGTAGGCCGTAGCCCGCGCCGATCAAGATCCCTTCGTCGCGATGATCACTCTGGTGCCCGATGATGCCACCCAGGGTGCCGAAGAAGAGGGTGTTCCCGAGCGAGAAATGATCGCGGTGGTGATAGCGATGCCCGTGATAGTAGTGCGGGTAGAGGGCTGCCCGATGACTGTAGTGGTAGCGCCGGCCGGGGTGACGATGACGACGCGGTTCGGGGAGTCGCTCCCAAGCTTGTAGGTCAGGTGCTTTGGGCCGCGGTGCGCGCTGCGCGGCGAGCTTCTCGCCGTACAGTTGGAGGATCTGCTCTACGCGCGCCTCCTCTGTGGTTTCTTGCAAGACGCGGTGCTGATAGTCGTGTTTCTGTGCCAACGGAGCCGGACGCGGCGGCAGCTCCGCGCGCTCTGGCGTCGCATGGCTAGCACAGCCACAAGTGGCGACGGCGCTGACGATCAAGGTGAGGTAAGAACTCGCCTTCATAGTGCCTCTTCTCGTTGTTGGTGCTGCGGTCGCTGCGATGTTCTATGAATCCTCGGAACGAATCTGCACGGTGAAGTCGTAGGCGTCTCGCGACAGCGCCTCGAGTTGATGCGGGTGCGTCGCGCCGTTAGCGAGCAGAACGTGCTCCCACACCGCAGCCCCTTCGACGCGATTGCCGTTGCGATCGAGGAAAACGGTCTTGAGCATCAAGTGTAGCGGCGCATCAGCGTGGTTCTGAATCTTTAGTTTCGCCACCAACCGTCCGTCGGGTGTCCACTCGGCGACGATGTCGTCGACGCGGATCTGCGAGCGTAGATCGCTCTGCAGCAGCAGAACCCGATCGCGGCGTGGCGCCGGGGTGTCGTCGAAGCCGTGCGGTCGGATCGGGCCGCTCGAGCAGCCGACGAGGAGCGCGGCAGCGATCGCAATCAGCGCGGTTGTTTTCATGATTCATTCCCTTCGAGGTTCGAGTCCGGGCGCGGGCTGCGGCGGAAGCCTTTGTGCGCGGCCGCACGAAAGTAGTAGACGTTCCAAGTTGCTTCGTGAAACGGCAGATGGTGCCAGATCTGTTGGAAGGCCGGCAACGGTCGGCCGCCGGCAGTGGCAAAGTCGAGGCGCGCTGTGCGGAGTCCTGGTTGCACTCGGCCGATCCATAGCCGTTGTTGTCCCGGTAAAAGATGCCAATGCCGCAGGTCGGCCTGCGGTTGAATCAGAGCGGACAGAAACAGCAAAGCCGTACCGATCATCGTCAGCTTCGAGTCCCGTTCGGCGACCCCGGCCTGCACGATCAACAATCCGGCTTGTTCGGTGGCGATCTTCGTGCCGGCTTTTGCAGCCAGCAGCGTATCGAGTGCTCGGCGGCCCCGCGTCGCCGCCTGGTAACCGATATCGACGCCGAGGGCCGGATCGCTGACATGGCGTTCACCGATGCGTAGCGAAACCTGCGATTCCAGCGGCTCCTGGAAGTCGAATGCCACCTGATGTCCGTACGGGCCGATGCCGATCTTGCGAGGACCGTCACCGACGTCGACGACGATGACAGTGTTGGAGCGGCGCAGGTAGGTTTCGTGCGCGAACGGATGTTCGGGAGCAATCTCTTTGACCTGCGCCAGGTACTGTTGAGCGAGTTCTTCACTGCCGGCATGAAACAGCAGCATCGACGCAAGCAGGTACAGTTCGACGTTGTCTGCCTGATGTTCTTCGGCGCGGCTCGACGCGTCGGCGATGATGCCTTGCTTGAAGGCGGCCAACGCGTTGTCGGTATCGCCGTGACGGAGGAACACCAAGCCTAGGTACAGAGAGTTCATGGCGACTTCGTAAGGGTCGCCCAGGTAGAACTTGTTCGACTCCGCCCCGACCAGCGCCGCGATCTCCGAGGCCGTCGTACCGGGGAAAGAACCCATCACCTGCCCCGCGGCCAGCAGCGCCCGTCGTGCCGTGCGATAGTCGCCGCCGACCAGCGCAGCCGTGCCCAGCAGGTTCTCTTCGAGCGCGTAGTCATTGGTCGCCTGCTCGGAGCGGGCGGCCAGTGCGTCGATCGCGCGTCCGTAATGGCCACGCAGGAACGCCCGCTCGCCCGCACGGTCAATGACCGTGCAGCCGAGACCAGCGCTGGTCGCGCTGAAGAGTAGGAGCAGTCGCAAGCAGTGTTTCATTCGTGGCTGTCCAGGAGTACCGGGTAGGGGTTACCGATAGAGGATCCCCTTTTGCCCTTCCTTTTTGACTTCTGCGATGTCTTCCCAAACGGTCAGACTGTTCTCGGCGTCGATCAACCGAAACGAGTACAAGATATAGTCGGAACGTTCGGAACGGCCGGCTTTGGTCACGGACAATAAATTGCCGGTCAGGATGTAGTCGGCGCCACGCAACGTGTCCGAGCCAGAGCTAGTGAAAGTTCCTTCTGCTTTCGCTTTGCGCTCTGCCAAGATCGCTTCGAGCTGATCGCGGGCGACGAACTGCACTTTGCCCCGGGCGTGCTTGAGCAACTGGGCGCGCATCCGCACCAAGAAGATGTCTGTGTCGATCGGGAACGCCGTGCCGTTCTTGATCGGCTCGACGACAATGATCGGCGCGGTAGCGGCGGCCGCGATCTGCTCGATCTCGAGGATGCTGCGCGCCATACGCTCCGTGACCGCTCGCACGTCGCCCGAGTCGATGCCGGTGCCACCGATCGAGTCGTCGACGTCGGGATCGATGCGACGCGACTTCGGCCCGCTGGAGCAGGCGCTGAGTGCGACGACTCCGCACAGCAGCACGGCTAGGGTTAGAGTTCGTTGGAACATGAACGTCCTTTCTTTTGCTATCTCCCGGGAGCCGCGTCGCGGCCGTTGTGGGCCTCGACGCGCTCTGCCTCATGCGGAGTCAGAGAGAACTCACCGGTAATGACTTCTTCGTAGTTCAACGTCGCCGGAGTTGGCGGCACGAGGCAGCGCCCTCCCTTGACGACGTGCGGTCCGTATTGGCACAGGTTGTTGCAGAGGTCGTGGTCTTTGCGCGTGACGATGCCGCGGCGGCTGTAGCCCGCTTCGAGCTCTGCCAGCGTGCCTTGCTGAAACCAGCCGTCGCGGCGATAGGCTGCGATCAACTCGAGGCTGGGAGTGCAGCAGCACTCACCACCGGCGTAGAACGGCCGCTTCCCGGCGATATGGCCGGTGTGGTCGTTGCAGTACCGCACCGGTGGTGGCGTCGTCGGCGGAGGAACGACCCGGTCCGGGTAGCGGGGTGTCGCCCGCCACGGTTCGTCGATGCGACAGCCAGAGGCGCTGGTCGCGACGACAACCGCAAGCAGAAGTAACAGCACAATCCGCACTTGAAGAACCTCCTCGGGGCCGGACAGAGATGGGGCCGCACAGGAGAAAGATGCAAGTCCGAGATCGAGAACACCAGAAATTCCCGAGGAGACCCGGTACTCTGTGCGATTCAGCTTCGAATTCGAGATGACCAGGAAGACGGGGACGCCGATGGCCAAGCTCTACTTTCGTTACGGCACCGTGGGGAGCGCGAAAACGCTCAATCTACTGGCGGTGGCGCACAACTACGAGCGGCAGGGAAAACGCTGCATCGTGATCAAGCCGGCATTCGACAAGCGCTTCGGGGAGTGGGAAGTGGCGTCGCGGGCTGGGTTGCAGCGCACGGCACACATTCTGGTCCAAGACGACTCGCAGCTCGACTTTCAGAAGCTTGCCGGGAATCACTGTGTGCTCGTCGACGAGGCGCAGTTTCTGTCCGCGTCTGTCGTCGACCAGCTGCGGGAGGTCACTCGTCGGCTGCAAACGCCTGTGATCTGCTATGGGCTGCGCAGCGATTTCTACGGCCGGCTGTTCGAGGGCAGTCGCCGCCTGTTCGAACTTGCCGACAGCCTCGAGGAGATCAAGACGACGTGTGCGTACTGCAACGGCAAGGCGATCTTGAATCTGAAGCACGTTGGGGGGCAGCCGACGTTGGACGGGCCGCAGAAAGAGCTGGGGGCCGAAGAGCTCTATCACCCCGTGTGCTACCGACACTACATGGAGAAGCTACAACTCGAGGTGCCGCCGCCCGCAGTCCTCGATCATTTGGATTCAAAAGATGGGGTCGCCGGCGGAGTTGCGGAGTGACGTCGCACGGCGTGCAGCCACGACAGCTGCGCCGCTGGCGCTTGGCGAGTTGGGCGCTGTTGCTGCTCGGCCTCACCAGCTGCAGCCAGCGCTTTCCGGCGCTGCTGCGCCAGGACCCCGCAGCTCCTGCACAGGAGATTGTGCAGGCCGCTGAGAGCGGCGACCCGCGTTTGACGCCTGGGCTCCTGCGGATCTTACATAGCTGGCACGAAGGGGATCGCTCGCAGGCGGCTGCCGCGCGGGTTGTGACTGCTTCCATTGCGCTGGCAGAGCGTGGCGATCTGGTGGCGGTAGGGGCCCTGATTCAGCTGGCCGATGACCCCAACGAAGCGCTGCGTGTGGCCGCCGCAGAGGCGCTTGGACTCCTCGGCGGCGCACAGGCCGAGGACTGCCTCGAGCGCCTCGCTCGCGCCGATCCGTCGCTCCAGGTGCGGCGTCGGGCTCGTCAGGCACGCAACGTTGCAGCCTAGCGGTCTGCCCGGTAGCCTCCTCGATCCAAAAAGTTGCTCGCAGAACAGAAATGAGGCCGTGCTGTGTTTGAAAATCCTGCTCTCGAGACCTTCGCCCGTGAGTCCGTGCGCCTTGGCAACCTGCGCTCCGCTCTTTCGCTCCTGAGTTGGGATCAAGAGACGCTGATGCCGCGCAATGGGGCGGCCGGGCGCGCTGGCGCGTTGGGGGACTTGACGGAAGTGGTGCACCGGATGGCGACATCCGCCGACTACGAGAAGCACCTCGTCGCCGCCGAAGAAGCTGCCAGCAGTAGCGGCGATCCTTTGGCAGAAGCGCTCTGTCGAGAGTCCCGCCGTCAGTTCGATCGACGTCGCAACGTGCCCGCCGAGCTGGCTGAGAAGATCGCGGCCACGGCCTCGCAGTCCCAAGCTGTGTGGGCGCAGGCGCGGCGTGACGATGACTTCGCGAAGTTCCTACCTTGTCTACAAGAGCTGCTGGAGCTCAAGCGGGAGGAAGCGCGGGCGGTCGAGCCGGACGCCGATCCCTACGACACGCTGCTGGGGAACTACGAACCGGGGTGCGACGGGGCGACCGTCGAGAAGCTCGTCAACGAAGTGAAGCCGACCTTGGTTCGCCTGGTCAGTGAGTACGCCGAGAAGTCACAGGCGGTGCCGGCCGAGTTCCTCGACTCCGGGGGCTTCGACGTGGACGCCCAGGCAGCGTTTGGCCGCGACATCGTCGAGCGTATGGGGTTTGACTTCGACTGCGGCCGCATCGACACGTCGAACCACCCGTTCTGCTCCGGGATCACGCTGCGCGATGTTCGCATGACGACGCGCTACTACGAAGACTCGATCGAATCGGTGTTCTCACTGATTCACGAAGCGGGCCACGGCTTGTACGAACAAGGGTTGGACCCGAAATGGCAAGGCACGCCGCTGGCGAGCGCTGTGTCCCTGGGGATTCACGAATCGCAATCGCGGCTGTGGGAGAACATTGTCGCGCGGGGCCGCCCGTTCTGGCAGTTCTACTACCCGATCTTGCGCGAGCACTTCCCGGGCCGCTTCGATGCCGTCGATATGGACACGTTCTTGCGTGCGGTCAATCGCGTGCGACCGTCGCTGATTCGGGTCGAAGCCGACGAAGTCACATACAGTTTGCACGTGATGCTGCGTTTCGAGCTGGAGCGGCAGCTCGTGCGTGGCGAGGTCGAAGCGCGCGAACTCCCTGGAATCTGGCGCGAGCGAATGCGCGAATACCTCGGCGTGGAGCCGACCGACGATCGAGACGGAGTGCTCCAGGACATTCACTGGAGCTTCGGTGCGTTCGGCTATTTCCCGACCTATTTCCTCGGAAACCTCTATTCGGCGCAGTTCTACGAGAAAGCCGCGGAGACGATTCCGGACCTCGACGGGAAGATCGGACAGGGCACTTTGGCCCCGCTGCGCGAGTGGCTGCGGACGGAGATTCATCTGCCCGGCACCCGCTACTCCGCGACGGAGCTGTGCGAGAAGGTCACGGGGCGGCCGCTCGACGCGTCCCTCTACGGCCGTTACTTGGAGCAGAAACTAGCGGCTCTGTACGATTGAGGCGCATAGTGGGCGCTGATCTTGGCAGTTATGGGGTTCCCAGCTAGGCAATCGTGCGCTATTTTCGGTCGCGGAAACAGGACACGAAGGAATGACGACATGACTTTCGCACCGGTTGAGGACCTGATCCGAGAGATCGCCGCAGGACGTATGGTGATCATGGTCGATAGTGAAGACCGTGAGAACGAAGGGGATCTGATTCTCGCAGCTGAGAAAACGACCCCCGAAGCGATCCGCTTCATGGCGATCAATGCGCGCGGACTCGTTTGCGCGCCGGTCGCCCCTGAAATCGCCGATCACTTGGCGCTGCCACCGATGACCGGGGCGCCGTGCGACCCCACCGAATGCGCGTTCACGATCTCAGTCGACGCGCGCAGCGGGATCACTACCGGCATCTCCGCCTCGGATCGCGCTGTCACGTGCCAGTTACTGGCGTCGGACAAGACGAGTCCTCGTGACTTGAAGCGTCCCGGCCACCTGTTTCCCCTGCGCGCCCGCGCCGGCGGCGTTGTTGAACGCCCCGGGCACACGGAAGCTGCCGTAGACTTGGCTCGTCTGGCTGGGCTCAGTCCGGCGGGCGTGATCTGCGAAGTCATGAATGACGACGGCACCATGGCGCGTCTCAGCGACCTCGAAGCGCTGGCCGAAGAGCACAACTTGCTGATCGGTTCGATCGAAGACCTCGTTGCCTATCAGAAGACTCACAGCCCGGCCGCCACGAAAGCAGCGCCGCCGGCTCACGTCCAGCACCTGTCGTCTGCCCGGCTGCCTACACCGCTGGGAGTTTTCGATATTCACGTCTTCGAGAACAAGCGTGAAGAAGAGATTGTCGTCGTCAGCCTCGGGGACTTCAAACATCAAGACGCGGCAGCGAGCCCAAGCACCCAAGACGGCCAAGATGCGGCCAAGACGGACGCAGCGGCGCTCGTTCGTCTGCACTCGGCTTGCTTCACTGGAGACATCTTAGGATCGCTGCGGTGCGACTGCGGCGGCCAGCTCCAGATGGCGATGCGTCGGATCGGTGAAGAAGAACGTGGCCTGTTGATCTACTTGCCGCAAGAGGGGCGAGGGATCGGCCTGGCGAAGAAGATCGAGGCCTACATGCTGCAGGAGAACGGTCTCGATACCGTTGAGGCCAACGAGGCCCTCGGTTTTCCGCCGGACCCGCGCAGCTACGAAGATGCCGCGGACGTCCTGCGTTGGTTCGGCGTCAGCGCGGTGCGCCTGATGTCGAACAACCCTTCGAAGATCTCAGGACTCGAAGAGAATGGCATCCGAGTCGAAGCGCGGCTGGCGATCGAAGCCGGTCCGGGCCCCGTCAATCTGAACTACCTGAAGACGAAAAAGGGCAAGCTCGGTCACTTCTTCGAGGCGGTCTAGTCTGTGAAGAGACTCTGCACGATCCTGTGCGTCTTTGCGGTTGTCACCACCGCCGGTGGGTGCGTGGGTCCCAGCAAGCTACGCCGCGGTCTCGACGAGCATTGCAACCAACTCTACGTCGACAACCCGCTCCTAGCGCAATGCCTGTCACCACTGATGCTGGTTGGCGAAGGTGCCGCGGCGACTGCCGATGCCCTTTTCGTCAATCCCGTGTTCTGGTGGAAGGACGCCCTCGAAGGCGAGGGGACGCCGTACTACTACCGCAATCCGACGAAGAAGGTCGCGACCGACGACGAGTAGGCCGTGCGCCTCTGACGCTCTCGCCGAAGAGAAACGGAATAAGAAACGGGGCGGGCCTCCTTTGGGAAGCCAGCCCCGTTCTCGTTGTCAGTCCTACCGCGGCCGCTACTGCGGAATCACTAGCGCCAATCCGACCGGGAGGGCCTTCTCGTTCGACGGGATCGCCGACCGGTTTGCATCGAGGATGCGCTGCCACTCTTTGCCATTGCCGTAGAAGCGACGGGCGATGCCGTACAGCGTGTCGCCCTTCTTGACTTGGTACTGACGCGGCGGGATCGCGGTCGTCCGAGTGCGCTTCTTGACTGGCTTGGATGGCACCGCTGCTGTCGTTCGCGGACGGAGCGTGCCGACTCCGGTATTGTTCGTCGTTCGGACCGGTTGCGTTACCGTCGGCGTTGCTACGGTCCGACGGGGCCGCACTGGTGGTTCGACGCGCGTCAGGTCATACGCCCATTCGCTCGCTGGTTGCACGGTGCGAGGCGGTCCCGCAGTGATCGACGTGTCGCCAATCGTCGTGCGCGCTTCGACCGGAGGTGGGTCCAACGGGGCGACGCCAGCTCGGTTCCAAGGCGCCGGATCGTAGGCAACGATTGGCGGGGTCTTCGGGCGTAGCGTCCACGGGAAAAGCATCAAAGGATAGACGGTGCGCTCACCGTTCCTGTTGTAGTAGCGATAGAACGGGAAGAACCAGTGAGACTCCGTGTAATCACCGGAGCCGTTGAGGGAGCGCTCGGTGATGTTGCCGGCGAGTCCCAACAGGCCGTGGCTCGTGAGCTTCTCCGACACCGGGGCGCCATTCTCGCGTTGCACGGTCACCATGTCGTAAGCGAGGGCACCGCCGAGGACGCCAACGCCTTTGCGATCCTGCTCGCGCACGTACCACGAGGCCAACGGTACGTTCAGAAAGAAGTTGCGATCCTTCGAGCCGACCGTGCCGGTGAGCAGCGCAGCGTACTCTCCAGGACCCCACGTCTGTTCCAGTCGTGCAGGCGTGTCTTGCGACGCCGGTTGCGACACGTACGGATCGTACTGTGGTTGATCGTAGGCAGCCGGCTGGTCGTAGCCCGCGCTCTCATCGGTACGATCGTAGAGGCGGCAACCGGAGAGGTTGCAGCAACAAACGACGGCGAGCGCCGCCCATAAAGTTGGTCGCAGCCGCATCGATGTTCGATGAAGTAGCACTCGAGTTCCCCGCATGAGCATTCCCCTTTTCTCAGCGCAGATGGTTTGGAACGCCCATTAAGAAGCGCAATGGCGCCTAGGTCAAGCCGCGGCTCGTTTCGTAG
Source organism: Planctomycetota bacterium (assembly GCA_039028735.1). Lineage (GTDB taxonomy): Bacteria > Planctomycetota > UBA8108 > UBA1146 > JAJFFE01 > JBCCHQ01. The sequence goes on from JBCCHQ010000018.1 coordinate 27,150, forward strand.
GCTGAGGAAGGAACGCAAGGATGACGAGCGGCAGTACTAACATGGCACCACCGATCTGGTACGGCAACGCCGAGCCATAGCGCCAATAGGCGAGGCCGGCGGCGATGGGTCCGATCGCACGGGCGAGTGCCCCGAGGGATCGAAACGCGCCGAGAGCCGCTCCTTGGCGCTCCGGGGGAGCAAATAGCGACGCGAGGGCTGTGAGGCTCGGGATCGCGAGCGCGCTGCCAACAGCCAGCGGCACTAGCCCGAGGTAGACGGCACCGGCGCTGTGCGCGGAGGCGAGCAGAAACAGTCCTGGCGCCAAGATCACGAGGCCAGCGATCGCGACGCGCTTCTCGCCGTAGCGGGGCGCGACTCGACGCACGATCCCGCCTTGCACCAGCGCCAGTATGAAGCCGACAAAGCACAACATACCAGCGACGGCGCCCGGACCCCACTGCAGGCGATCCCGCACGAGGAACGCGAGCGTGAACTCCATTCCGCTGAACGCGACCATGAACAGCCAGTACGCCAGGTTCGTGCGCCACACCAGCGCGCCCAGACCCGAATTGCCGAGCAACGGGTGGATGCGTCCTTGCGGTTGCTTCTGACGCCGCTCCGGCGGCAGAGTCTCTACGAACGCCCGCCAAACCCAGACGAAGTTCAGCAGCGACAACAACAGAGCGCCGGCCGCACAGGCTGAGAAGGGGTTGATGCCGTAGCTGGCGAGCCCGGGCCACGTCTCCAATGGGTCGAACAACGCCAACAACCCGCCGATTGCCGGCCCGAGGATGAAGCCCAGGCCGAAGGCGGCGCCAATCATCCCCATTCCTTTGGCGCGATCTTGTTCGGAGGTTGCGTCGGCCATTGCGGCTGTGGCCGTGGAGATGTTGCCGCTCATGATTCCACCGACCAGGCGCGCTCCAATCAACAGCGCGAAGCTGCCGCTGAAGATCCAGAGCAGGTAAGACACGACCATGCCGCCAACGGTCAGCAGCAATACCGGACGCCGCCCGATCCGGTCTGACACGCGTCCCCAGATCGGACTGAAGATGAATTGCAGCAATGAGTACAGCGAGCCGAGCACACCGCCAAAGAGCGCTTGCACACGCCACCCGTTGGGATCCTCGGCTCCAGTGATCTGCTGCAGCTCGGCAACGAGCCTGCCGATGAGGCTGTCGGCCCCCTCTAGTGTCGTGTAGTAGTCGAGGATGGCCGGAAACAGCGGGAAGATCAGGGAAAAGCCGACGAGGTCGAGAAACAGCGTCAAGAAGACGACCAAGGTCGGTTTGCGTTCGCGAGCGATAACGGGCCCCCTTCAAAGCGGCTGGGATCAGGGTCGAGAGAATAGCCAGGCAGCGTCGTTTTGAACACCGCACCCGGGCAACAGCCGTTTCCATCGCTGTTGCGAAGGGGTAGAACGGGCGTCACGCGTCGCTTGCGGCGACGACTCTGCTGTTTTGGCGCCGTTTCGAGAGAGGAGCTGCAATGCAGCGCTTGTCGTTGTGGGGGATTTTGACGGTTGCTCTGCTCGCGGGCTCAGGCTGCATGACGCAACAGCACACATTTGGCAACGGACCGCAAGGGGTCGAGGTGCGCAAGACTCGACAGTGGTATGCCGCCTGGGGTTTCGTGCCGCTCTCCGACTTCGATTCGCGATCGGTCGTCGGTGCCTCTGCTGACTATCGCGTCGTCAACGGTTTCGGCGCCTCCGATGTCTTCTGGAACATTTTTACGGGGCCGGTCGGCTTTTTCCGAATGACGTCGCGAGTCGAGAAGTGAGTGGGACGAGTCGCATTCCGACTCTGATCGAGGTCGACCCGCAGACCTCGCGCCGCGGCTTGCCGTCGCAGCTCGCTGCAGATCTCGGGGGCCACAACATTCTTCAGCGAACGTTGCAGCGCGTGCAGGCGGCCACCCGCATCGAAGCGCCGCTCTTGATTTGTCGCAAAGAGCACGAAGCGGCAGTTCGAGAATTGCTCGGTGACATGCCGGCGCAGATCTTCACTCATTCCCTCCCGCAACCAAGCCATCAGAATGCGATCCGCCGCTCTCGCAAGTGGGGCAAGGAAGGATGGCGCGGGGGCCTGCTCGACAGTTACTTCGTCAGCGAGCAGGGCAACAGCCGGGCGATCGGCGCAGCGCTCGCCCAACATGGCTGGCGTTCTGTGCTCCTTTTGCCCGCAGCCGCGCCGTTCCTCGATCCCGCGATCTTGGACGAGATTGCTGGGCACTGTCTCGATGGCATGGAGGCCAAGGAGCTGTACCTCAGCACGGCTCCGCCGGGGATTGGTGGCGACGTCCTCAGCGGCGCGGCCGCCGCGATCGTGGCCGAGAACGAGGCGCCGCTCGATGCGCTGGTGCGAGTTGAGCCCGACAACCCACTCGCCGATCCGGAGCGATGGGCGCATCACTTTCCCGAAGAGATCACCGGCTTTCGCGGCCGCTTCACGGTGGACTCTGCCAACGACCTCGCCCTGGCGCGAGCGCTGTGGCAGCTTCATGGCGGGGCGGTGCCTTGTCGTCAGCTGTTCGACACGTTGCGCGCCAATCCGGAGCTTGTCGCCGGTGTCGTGCCGGAGGAGTTGATCTTGGAGCTGGGTGCCGACGCGGGGGGCGTCGTTGCGCCGCGTACGGGATTCGCCACAGGCGCCCTCGACGACGCCGTGTTTGGGCGGGTGCTTGAGGCCCTTGGGCAACGCGATGACGCGCTGCTGACACTGGGCGGGGGGTACCACGATCCACTGCTCGACCCGCGTCTCGAAGAGCGGATCGCAGCAGCGCGTGCGGCCGGGGCGTTCGGCATCCATATTGCGACGCCAGGGGCCTTGTTGACGCCTGAGCGAGCCGCGGCCCTGTTGGCTACGGGACCGGATGTCGTGACGGTCGATACGATGGCGCCGGTACAGGAGCAACTCGCACCACAGACACCGCCGCTTGCACAGCGCGAGGGTGGACTCGAAGCACTGCTTGCTGCTCGCGGTACCTTGGAGGATCCGCCGCTCGTGCTGGTCAGCATGATTCTCGATGAACGATCGGCACTGCACTTCGATCGCTACTTCGACCGTTGGTACGGGCGAGTGGATCGAGTGCTGTTTCGTGGCGCCGATGGTCCTTGCGGCGAACAGTTGCCCAGTTCGATGGGAGTCTTTGCGCCGCCGCACCGCACTGCTTGTGGTCGCCTCAACGCACAGTTGCGGGTCGAGGCCAATGGCTGCGTACCATTGTGCGACCGCGATCCGCTGCATTCGATGAGTTGCGGGGATCTGCGCGTCTCGAGTGTCGCGGAGGTCTGGCAGGGAGGGGCGTTGCGCAATGCGCGGGCCGCGCACCGCGACCGGCAGTGGCAACAGCACGGCCACTGTGGTGCGTGTACTTCTTGGTTCCGTTTCGATGGAGTGGCGGCGCCGGCGTCCGACGTCGGAGTTCCCGCTGCACGCTGATCCAGCGCAGCTGACGAGAGGACTGCCGTGCGCTACGAATCGTACCGCAGCGTTGATCGTCCGGCGTTGATCCAACTGTGGAACGACGTCTTTCGCGAGCAGCGACACTTCTTGCCGATGACCGAGCAACTGTGGCGCGAGCGGATCGAACGCACGCTCGACAGCGGGGGTGGCGATACTGCTTTCGAGCCAGAGCTGTTGCGGGTCGCCCACGACGATCAGCAGGTGGTCGGGTTTGCGCACGGGGGCGAGTGGCACGAGGCTTGGTGCCGCGCGCTGTTTCCTGGCACGCGTCTGCGCGCCGCCGGCTATCTTGCCTGCATCGCGGTGACTCCTGCTGCACGCCGTAGCGGCGTCGGTCGCGGGCTGGTCGCGTCGTTGCGCGCGACGATCGATCAGCGTGCGGGGGCCTCGGTACCGCTGCGCGTCGACGGCCGCATGTTCAATCCCTACTATGGCAACGGGCGCGCGCCGACCGCACCGCTGTGGGGCACTCCCGAAGGGCTCGCTGTCGCCGCCGGCGATGCGGCGATGCGCGCCTTCTTGGCAGACTGCGGTTTCCTCGAACACCAAACGGCCGTGGCGCTGGCAGCGACCCCATCTGCGGGGCGGGCGTCGCAGCGGTGCAAGATCGAAGTACGCGACGACTGTTCGCCGGTGCTCGGAACGGACCTGACTGAACCGTTTCTCGAAACAAACCGGTCGCGGACCTGGTTGGCGCTTCGCGACGGCGAAGCCGCTGGTGCGCTGGTCGCCTATCCGTTGAGCGGGCGCGTCTGGGGGATTCACTCGCTGCAGGTCCACCCGGATCACGAAGGGAGCGGGCTCGGTTCTGCGCTGATCTCCCGACTCCTTTCGGATCTCGTCGAAGTGGCCGATTCTGTCGAGGTGCTCACGCTCCCCGAAGAATCGCCGGGGGCGCTACACCTCTACAGCAAGGCGGGGTTTCAGCCCGTTGCGGACTGGTTGATCTTCACGTAGGTCTGGGTTTGCGGAATCGGCGCCGTGCGGCCCTGCTAGCGCTTGTGGGGAGTGCTTCTTTCTCCTATCCTCTCTCTGTCAGGGGAATGAAGAAGGGGAACAAAGGGGAATCCGTGTCTTCCCAATCCGCTCGTAGCGTCGATCCAGAACGCCAACTCGGCGACGTCGATGGGATTCGTCCACGCAACCTCGACGAATTCGTCGGGCAGCGTGCAGTCGTCGACAACCTACGCGTCTACATCGAAGCGGCACGTTCGCGCGAGGAACCTCTCGACCACGTGTTGCTATCGGGAATGCCCGGCCTGGGCAAGACCACGCTGGCCCATCTCATGTCAGAGGAACTCGGCTGCGGTTTCCGTGCGACCTCGGGCCCCGTCCTCGAGAAGGCCAAGGATCTCGTCGGGCTGTTGACGGACCTACAAGATGGTGACGTGCTGTTCATCGATGAGATTCATCGCGTAAGCCATGTTGTCGAAGAGTATCTCTATCCAGCGATGGAGGACTTTTGCATCGACATCATGATCGACACCGGTCCGAATGCGCGTTCCGTGAAGATTCATCTACCGCGCTTCACATTGATCGCGGCGACGACGCGCGAAGGAAACTTGACGGCACCGTTTCGTGCGCGCTTTGGTATCCAAGAGAAGCTCGAGCCTTACCCAGCGGATGAAATGAAGACGATCCTGATGCGCAGCGCTGGCATCTTGAACGTGAGTTTGACCGGTGAAGGCGCCGAGCTGTTGTCGAGCCGTTGTCGTGGCACTCCACGAATCGCCAACCGCTACCTGCGGCGTGTGCGTGACTTCGTCGAAGTGCAGAAGTTGGCCGCGATCGATGGTCCGGCCGCCGAAGCCGGGCTGCGGCGGTTGGGGGTCGACGACCAAGGACTCGATCAACTCGACCGGAGGATCCTCGAAATCGTTGGGCGGAGCAGCGGGACGCCGGTCGGCGTGAAGACGATCTCCGTTTCCGTCGGTGAGGACGAGCGCACGATCGAAGATGTGTATGAACCCTACCTGATTCGCATGGGCTTTCTCGTGAAGACGCCGCGGGGTCGCATGCTGGGGCCGAAGGCTGGTGGGAGTGCGCCCGAGTCGCTGGGGCCGCTCTTTGACGATGCGATTGCCGAAGACAACGGAGAGGGGTCGCTGTGACGACCATTGCTTGCCGGACGCTGCTAACGTTGGCGTGTTTCTGGAGCGTCTGGATAACCCCGACGACAATCGCCTACGGCCAGCACGATGGCCCATCGATCCGCGTGCTGCTCGGCGATAGCCGCGATGGTCGCTTCTTTCGCCTGTCTGGCGACACCGAACGCGAGCCGTTGCTGGTCGTCGACGGTTTCGAGCGCGAGCAGCTCTCCGGCGGCATCTACACGCTGAGCTTTGCCGGCGACACGGCTCGTCTGGAACTCGATCGCGAAGTGCGAGAGTTCAAACGCCCGTTTCGGCTGCAGGGAGCAGATCGTTTCCAGACGTGGCTGCAAGATCCCCAGAAGAAGGGTTCCAAGCTGGTTGCTGGGTGGATCGAGCTGTGGCCGCCGACCCAGGACCGAACCGATTGGCTGGTCGTCAACCGACTGCCGCTCGAGAACTATCTGTTGGGCGTTATCGGCCACGAGATGCCGGCGAGTGCGCGTCCCGCTTCGCTGCAAGCACAGGCGATCGCGTCGCGGACCTACGCGCTGTACGAGATCGCAAAGCGCGGCGCCCAAAACAGCTGGCACGTCTATCAGGACGTGAACTCCCAGGTGTATGGCGGTGTCTATCAAGTGCCCGACTCGGTGCGAGAGGCCGTGCGAAGTACGCGCGGGCAGGTGCTGCTGTACCAAGGCAAGATCTTCAAGACGTACTTCCATTCGACGTGCGGTGGAGGCACTCACGACGCGTACGAAACGTTCCGTGCGCCGCAGATCGAACCGCTGCAGCCGGTTTCCTGTGAGTACTGCCAGCCCAACAACAAGAACTACAGTTGGAGTCGCAAGCTGCCGCGCAAACTAGTTGCAGCGCGGCTGCGCGGGCAGTGTCGCCGCTTCGGTGTCGAGGTCGGCGAAGTGACCGCCGTGCAGAGTCTGCCGACGCGCGCGGGTGGTCATGCCGACTACGTGCGCGTCTCGCACTCCGGGGGGAGTTTCGAGATGGAGGGTGAGCTGTTTCGACGCTTGCTGGGGACGCGTGAGTTGCGCTCCACGCGTTTCCGCTGTCGCCCTGATCCCAACGATGCCCAACAGCTGATCTTCGAGGGGCGTGGTTTTGGTCACGGGGTTGGCATGTGCCAGTGGGGTGCGATGAATCTGGGACGTGACTACGATGCCGTTGCGATTCTGCAGTACTACTACCAAGGCAGCGTCGTCGGGGTGCTCTGGGAGTGATCAACGCAGAGGGCATGCATCCCGGGTTCGGCTTTCGTGTCGTTGCCGGAACCCCTGAAGGCGCTCGCATTGGGCGTTTGCAAACACCGCACGGCGAAGTCGAAACTCCCGCATTCATGGTGGTCGGCACGCGCGGCGCGGTGAAGGGCGTCTCTCCAGATCTGCTCGAGCAGGTCGGGGCCAAGATTCTCTTGGCCAACACCTATCATCTCGCAGTGCGCCCCGGAGAGGACAGCGTCCACGCCCTCGGCGGGCTGCATCGATTCTCGGGCTGGTCGGGGCCGATTTTGACCGACAGCGGCGGTTTCCAGGTGCTCTCTCTCGCCGACCTCCGGTCGATCGATGATGAGGAGGTGCGGTTCCGGTCGCACATCGATGGGCAGGAGCTGCGCCTCACGCCGGAGCGGGTGCTCGACATCCAGGCGCGGCTGGGCACCGACATCGCGATGGTGCTCGACGACTGCCCACCCCCGGGTGTCGACCGCGCCGGCGCTCGCAAGGCGCTGGAGCGCACGCTGAAATGGGCCGAGCGCAGCGTTCGCCATCGGGAGAGTTCGGCCGTCGGTGACAGCCCGATGGCCGTGTTCGGCATCCTGCAGGGGGGGGCGTTCGAGGATCTCCGGCAGGAAGGGGCTGAACGGCTGCGTGAGCTGCCCTTCGACGGCTACGCGATCGGCGGGGTCAGCGTCGGCGAGAGCCGCGATGTGCTGCTGCAGACGATCCCGTGGGGAGCTCGGCACCTGCCCGTCGACCGCCCACGCTATCTGATGGGGGTCGCCGGTTTCACCGAGTTCGTCCACGCGATCGACAATGGCGTCGACCTCTTCGACTGTGTTCTGCCCACACGTAACGCCCGTAATGGCTACCTTTTCCGACGCAACGCCCCGCCCGTCAGGATCAAGAATCAACGCTACCGCGACGACGATCGCCCGATCGAGGAGGGGTGCGATTGCAGCACCTGCCAGCGCTACAGTCGTGGGTTCCTGCGCCACTTGCGGCTGAGCCGCGAGATCCTGTTCATGACGTTGGCCAGCATTCACAATCTCCGGGTCTTCTACGGCTTTCTCGACGACGCTCGGGAAGCGATCCGAAACGGCTCCTGGGGGGCGTTTCGCGACCGCTTCTGGAGCGAGGAGAGCCCGGATCTCCCTTGATCGGGGGCCGTCAGGACCTATAATTCCGCCCCTTTAGTGGAACGATAAGTCCCGATGTCATAAGGCATTTCTCTGTTGTTGCTGCATCCAAGGTCACAGGAGTTGGTTTGAATACCTTTTTGCTGACGCTGCTCGCGCAGGCCGGAGATCCGGCCGCCACCGGCGCCGACCCGGCGGCGGCGCCACCCAGCGCTTGGACGACGATGTTGCCGCTGTTCGTGATCATGTACTTGATCGTCTACTTCATCATGATCCGACCGCAGAAGAAGCAGCAGCAAGAACACAAGGCACTGCTCGAGGGACTGAAGAAGAACGATGAGGTTCGCACGAGTGGCGGAATCATCGGCAAGGTCGCAGCCATCGATGTCGACAAGGATATCGTGACCCTGAAGATCGACGAGCAGCAGAACGTACGAATGCGCGTCCTGCGTGGTGCGATTGCAGCTGTCATCGATAGCAAAGCGAACAAGACTCAAGGGAACAAGAAACTGGAGACCGCGAGCAAGAGCTAGCGGGTCACCTCTCGAACGCAGGTTGCTTTCGAGGTACGCAGACTGCCGTTCGAGGCAGAGGAGACTGGGCGAGTACCATGTTGAAGAACATTCGCGGTGGTGTGTTTCTAGTTGTGATTCTCGTTGGCCTCTGCGTTTGGGCGGCTACCGAGCTGAAGCCTCAGCTTGGTATCGACCTGCAAGGGGGAACCGAGCTGACGTATCGCGTGGGGCTGGCGACAGACGCCGGCACAGCGATTCGGTATCGCTCGGGTACCAGCACACCGGCCGAAGATGCGAAGCGTGTCATCGAGAACCGTCTCAATGCACAAGGGGTCAAGGACATCAGCGTGTCCGTCCTCGACCGCAACCGTTTGCTGGTGGAGATCCCCGGCTCCAGTACCGAAGACTTGGCGCTGACCCGAAAGCGCATTGAAGAGGCCGGAAAGCTGACGTTTCACCTGATGTCGGACTCTGCCGAGCAGACGCCCGAGAAGGTGGCTCAATGGACGGCAGCGTATGCGACCTACTTGGATCAGTTGCGCGACTTCGAGCAAGGTGAGCTGCAGACAGCGCCGGTCGAGCCGGAGAAACTGGCGATCTACTTCCAAGAGAAGAGCAAGGATCGCACCACGAACGTTGGCGAGCCGCAGCCTTTCGTCGTCGAGAACGTCGACGGCAGCCGAGTCTCCGGTGAAGACCTCGAGAATTGCAGCGTCGGCAGCGACGAGAGTGGTTACCCGCGAATTCAGTTCACGTTCACCGGAGCGGGCGCCCAGAAGTTTGCGGCGCTGACTGGCGACAACGTCGGGCAAAGCCTGGCAATCAACCTCGACGGCAACTGCGTTTCGCGTCCGGCGCGGATCAACAGTCGAATCGTCGGGGACGGTGTTATTGAGGGGTCGTTCAACGAGCAGGAAGTGCGCGCCGTCGTCGACATTCTCAACGCTGGTAGCCTCCCCGCGAAACTGATCCTCGAGCAACAGCAGACCATTGGTTCGGTGCTCGGGCGCGAGTCGGTCAGTCGCGGTCTGCAAGCCATGATTGCCGGCCTCGTCTTGGTCATCGTGTTCATGCTGGTCTACTACATGGCGGGTGGAGTCTGCGCCAACCTCGCAATGGCGATCAACCTGTTGTTGATCTTTGCGACGTTGGTGGTGTTCCGCAGCACGCTGACCTTCCCAGGGTTGGCTGGTTTGTTGTTAACCATCGGTATGACCGTTGACGCCAACATTCTGATCTTCGAACGAATACGGGAAGAAAAGAATAGGGGGAGGTCGCTGAATCAGGCGATCACCGTCGGCTATCAGAGAGCCTTCTCGACCATCTTCGATGCCAACCTGACAACGCTGTTGACAGCCTTCATTCTCTACCAGTTCGGTACCGGACAGGTGAAGGGCTTCGCCGTCGTCTTGTCGATCGGCATCATCATGTCGTTCTTCACGGCCGTCTACGTGAGCCGGGTGTTCCTCAGCATTCTGTTGAAGGCTGGCTTGGTCACCGAGATGAAGATGATGCAGTTCGCGCAAGAGCCGAAGTTCGACTTCTTCAGCTTGCAGAAGCCGGCGCGTATGTTCTCGATCGTGATGATCACGCTGGGCCTCGCTTGCCTGCTGTTGCGAGGGCCGGACGCGCTCGGTCTCGACTTCACGGGTGGTGCACGCCTCGTCGTGAACATGAAGCAGCCCGTTTCTGAAGCAGAGCTGAAGGACACACTGAAGGCGCTCGAGGATGCGGACGGCAACCCGATGTTCGACAACGTCGTGCCGCAGGCGATCGGTAGTCGCATCGATGACGGCTATGGCTCGTACTCGGTGCGTCTGCGTGGCGCAGCGCTGAGAGAGGACACCGACGGCACGCTGGAGGGTGGCAAGAGTGTCGCCGAAGGCTACCGCGACAAGGTCGAAGAGGTCTTCACTACCAAAGGGTGGCTGGCTCCGAATGCGATTGCTTCGCAGTCGACCGATGCCACGGGTGTGATGACGACGGTCGTCAACTTGAAGGTGCGCCCGGATCAGACGATGAGTGCCCTCGAGAACGTCTTTCGCGACGCCGGCTTCCCGATTGCGACGGTGAGCAAGGTCGGGACAACCGCACCGGGAGCGCTCTATGAGCAGGTGCAGATCACGACGACGGCCTTGGTCGACCCTGCTGCGACGACTGACATTGAGAAGCAACTGTCGAACATTCTGCGCGATTCGCCCGAGATTACAGCGGCTGACCCGTTCGCGGCGGTCGACACGATCTCGGGAAAGGTCGCTGAGAACCTGCAAGGGAAGATCTTCGTCGCAATGATGATGGCCTTCCTCGGGATCATCTTCTACGTGTCCCTCCGCTTCCAGGTGAAGTTCGGACTCGCGGCGATCGTGGCCCTGACGCACGACATCTTCTTCACGCTCGGCTTCATGGCCATGGCCGATCTGCTGCTTGGAAGCTTCCTCAACTTGAAGATCGACCTCGCCGTCATGGCGGCGCTGCTGACCGTCATCGGTTACTCGCTGAACGATACGATCGTGATCTTCGACCGTATTCGCGAGAACCTCGAAGGGAAGAAGCGAGACGTCGACTACAAGGGTGTGATCAACATGTCGATCAACCAGACGCTGCGACGAACCATCCTGACGTCGGCCACGACGTTCTGCGTCGTGACGATCTTGCTGGTATGGGGCGGCGAGTCGCTGCAGGGCTTCGCCATGGCGCTTGTCTGCGGAGTCGTGATTGGTACGTACTCGTCGATGTACGTGGCAAGCCCGGCGCTGCTGCACTTCCACCAGAAGTCAGAGGCCCGTCGCGAAATGATCCTCAAAGAGGCCGCGACCGCCAGCAAGTAGGTCGGGTGAGATCCCAGCCTCGAGCACACGAATGACTGGGGACGCCCGCGCGGAGAACCGCGCGGGCGTCTTCTGTTCTTGGGTTTTGCGCGGTTTTCGCTTTTCGGCGACCCCCCTCTAGGAGTAAAACAATCCCCTGGCAACAAGATTTGTCGACAAGGGGAATGTCGAAGGGGAATCGTCATGGGGAACCGCTGGAAGATCATCATCGTCCTGGGGATCATCATTGGGGTCATCGTCGTCGCCAAGACGGTCGAGCGAGACATCTCGCGGACTCCATCCGCCAAAGAACAGGTCGGCGGGCGGCCGCTCGAGATCGCTTCCTCGGTAGATCACGATCCACGACGAAATCTTGGCAACAACGCTCCGGTTGACTACCCACCGGTCAACAACGAACCGGACTGGCAGGGCTCCGACTACCCGCCCGAGCTCGACATGCCCCCGAAAGAGTACGTGATCGGCCCCGACGCGACGGACCCGATGGGTCAACCCTCGCTGAACGAGCCGTTCGAGGGGCGTATCGAGCCGATCCTCGGTCCTGACTCCAACGACCCGAACATCGGTGTCCAGCCTGGCGTCGATCCCCGGCCAACCATAGATCCGACAACACCGCCGGTCGACCCGAGGCCGCAACCCCCCGTCAACCAAGACCCGCCCGTCAAGAAGGACCCGCCACCTACGCCCGGCTATCCGAAGCAGCACGAAGTACTCGAAGGGGAGTCGCTGTGGGAGATTGCGCGGCAGCACTACGGGCGCGGAGAGCGCTTCGATCGCATCCTGGCCGCCAATCCTGATCTTGGGGACGGTGAGTTCTTGCGCGCCGGGATCACGATCACGATCCCAGCCCCGAAGGCCAGCGACAACAAGGCCAAGAAGACTCAGAGTCCGCCACCCGCTGGCATGGTTCGCTATAAGATTCGCGAAGGCGACACGTTCTACGGCATCGCCCGAGACCGCCTCGGCTCGATCCAGCGCGTCGATGAGATCCTCGCCGCCAACCCCGGCCTCGACCCCCGCGAACTGCGCGAGGGGAAGACGATCCTCATCCCCAGGGAGTAGTCCGGGGGATTTGTCACAGCGCTTGCACTGCGTGCGAACCGCAGTGCCAAATCCGATGTCTTTACGAATAGGACCATCCTAGGTCCATTCGCGGTGTTGAGGTCAGCTCTCTCGGGACCTCAGTGCCCCGTGCTTGCAAGTGCGTGCGAACCGCTGTGCCAAATCCGTGACCCGGGCGGTGTTGTTCGAATAGGACCAGCCTAGGTCCATTCGTCGTGTTGGGGCTGGGGCTCCCTCGGGACGATAGGGACACTTCGCTTGCGCTGCGTGGCAACCGCAGCGCTATGCCTCGATCCGAGTTGCTAATGGTGCTAGGTGCATTCGCCCGTGGGGGGCTACCGGTCACTAGCTCGCAGCACCAGCCACCGCCGATCTCGAAATCGTTCACCAGGACGGCCATAGCCTGCTGGTCGCGACCACGGTTCCGTTGCGCTTGCATGGCTTGCACCATTCGTGAAGGCAGAGCACTCGGCACAGCGGTTCGCACGCAGTGCAAGCGGAGTGTCCCTATCGTCCCGAGGGAGCCCCAGCCCAACACGACGAATGGACCTCGGCTGGTCCTATTCGTGAAGACATCGGATTCGGCACTGCGGTTCGCACGCAGTGCAAGCATGGGGAACTCAGGTCCCGAGAGAGCTGACCTCAACACCGCGAATGGACCTTGTTTGGTCCTATTCGCAAAGACATCGACATTCGGATCAGGGGTTTGGCGGGGTGGTTGCGCGCTAGCGCAACGACCGTGACAAACACCCCGAATGTCGTCACGCGTCGGGGTCAGTGACTTCGATCTGCTCCGTCAGGCGCACGACTTTGTGGTTGTGCGAGGTTCCGGCTACGCCGCGGAACTTCTTTTGGCCTTCGACGGTCAATGTGATCGGGGAGGCGGGGTTCTTGCCGGTTTGTACGAGGTCGCCGACCTTGAGACTGAGGATGTCTACGAGGCTGAGGGGGAACTCAGCCAGGACACCGGAGACCTCGACGGGGGCGTTGTTGATGTTGTCGAGGACTTGCGACGTGTCGTCGCCGCCTTCGTCGATGCTCTTGCTGGAGCTGAACCAGTTGCTCTGCGAGAACTCCGGCATGATCGGTTCGATGACTTTGAAGGGGATGCAGATGTTGATCATCCCCGAGTATTCGCCCATCACGGCTTCGAAGGACAGCAGCACGATCGGCTCGTTCGGTGCAACGATCTGCAGCAGGAATGGGTTCGACTCGGTTTCGGCGAGTTCGAAGTTGATCGTCTTGACGCTCTCCCACGTTTCCCGCAACTCGTGAATTACGCGTCCGAGGATCGTGTTGACGATACCCAGCTCGATGTTCGTGAACGCGCGCTCGAGGTAGTGAGCCTGCATCTTCCCACCGCCCAGCAAGCGGTCGATGATCGGAAACAAGATCGAAGGATTCACCTCGAGAATGACGCGTCCCTCGAGGGGCGCGCACGACAGCAAGTTGAACGACGTCGGAATGGGCAGCGACATCGTGAACTCGGTGTACGTGAACTGTTCGACTGAGATCAGGCGTACTTCGATGATATTGCGGAGGTAACCCGACAAGGACGCGCTCACGTTGCGTGCGAAAACTTCGTGAAGGGCCTCCAGGGCAATGACCTGGCTCTTTGAGACGCGTTCGGGACGCTTGAAGTCGTAGATGTGGATCTGATGCGACGGTAGGGCGTTGTACTGCTCGATCTGAGCGGCCGGGACGGCCGGCTCTGCAGCAGCGCCTGCCGCCGTTTGAGTCGGGGGTGGGGCCACAGCAACCGCCGTCGCACCGCCACCAATCGTCGGGGGCGCTTCCCCTTCGCCTGGGTCTCCTACGATATTGAGGAGAGCGTCGACTTCTTCTTGGCTCAGCGCCTCAGGCATCCCGCGGTTCCTTTTCGATTCCCACCAATGGGTCCAGAGAGACCCTTCATCTCCGTATCGGCCCTTTGCCCCAGGCCCTTGAGGCAATCCTGCCCTAGCTCGCGAGACTACCGCACGTTAGGGGTTGGGGCTCCCGACGGCTGCTCAGGGGGCAGGCGCCCGGACGGGCCGTCGTTGGCCTCGTACGTACTCCTCGACCGTCATCTCCCCGGGGAGGCGGTGGCGTAAGGTCCAGCGGATCGCAAACTCGCGGTAGTGGGGGTCTTCCTGCAGCGCTACGCGGCGCTCGCGGTACAGCGAGGCCTGGCGATAGGTGTGGCTCAAGCGCTGGCTGAGGAGGGCACAACGGTGCTCGAGGCGGTCGCGAGCCGCATGGCGGGGGACATTTGCAATCCCGGCCACGAAGCAGCCAATGTCGCCTACGAGGAGTATGAATTGAAGGAAACCGGCGCCGCTCGAGTTGCTCAAATTCTAGGTTCTCTAACCCACGCTCAACCATGAGCCAGCCCCTCGGCGGTCAAACCGGGGAACAGAGCCACAGCCTGTGGGTACCCGTCGCGGCGAAGAAACGGGTTTGAGGTGAGCGCAAACTCACCTCCCGAGTAGTGATACGAGTTTGTGATCAGAGATTCAAGGGCCCGTAGGCGCTGCATTCCTGAATCTGCTCCTCGATTCGCAGGAGGCGGTTGTACTTCGCGTTGCGATCGCTGCGGCACGGGGCTCCGGTCTTGATCCAGCCGGCGCCGGAGCCGACTGCAAGATCGGCGATGAAATCGTCCTCGGTCTCCCCAGAACGGTGCGAAACGACGACACGATAGCCACCTTCCTGAGCCAGGCGGATCGCTTCGAGCGTCTCGCTGACGGTACCCACTTGATTGAGCTTGATCAGGATTGCGTTCGCGGACTTTTCCGTGAGCCCGCGGCGAAGAAGCTCTGGGTTGGTCACGAACAGGTCGTCGCCGACCAGGCGCACGCGATCGCCGACTTTGGCCGTGAGCTGTTGCCAGCCATCCCAGTCGTTCTCATCGAGACCGTCTTCGATCGACACGATCGGGTAGTCGTTCACGAGGGCGTCGTAGTGGGCCACCATGTCGGCCGAACTTAGCTGCTTCCCTTCCAGGTGGTAGACGCCGTCGCGGCAGAATTCACTCGCCGCGACGTCGAGGGCAAACGAGACATCGCGTCCCGGCTCGTATCCAGCGCTCTTGACGGCGGTGGTCAATTGATCCAACGCTGCGCGGTCACCGGCCAGATTCGGCGCAAAGCCACCTTCGTCGCCGACTGCGACAGACAGTCCCTGTTCCGTCAGCTGCTTCTTCAAAGTGTGATAGATCCGGACTCCCATGTGCAGCGCTTCGGGAAACGTCGACGCGCCGACCGGGGCCAGCATGAACTCCTGCACTTCCAAGCTGTTGTCGGCGTGGGCGCCACCGTTGATGACGTTCAAGAGCGGGATGGGCTGGCGTGGTGGCACGGCACCGCCGAGATAGCGGTACAGGGGCAACTCGGACTCTTCCGCCGCGGCTCGACAAACCGCCATCGACACTCCCAGGATCGCATTCGCCCCCAGTCGCGACTTGTTCGGCGTGCCGTCCAGGTCGATCAGGGTGCTGTCGACCTCGGTCTGGTTCGTGCCTTCGAGGCCGACGATGGCGCCGAGGATGTCGTTCTCGACGTGTTCGACGGCCTTGTCGACACCCTTGCCGTTCCAGGCGTCGCCGCCGTCGCGGAGCTCGACGGCCTCCCGCTCGCCGGTCGAGGCACCCGAGGGGACGGCGGCTCGACCGAAGGCGCCACTTTCGAGGAGGCAGTCCACTTCGACGGTGGGGTTGCCGCGGGAGTCGAGGATCATGCGTGCTGCGAGTCCGATGATTTCGCTCATGGAGCTGCTTTCTGTATCTTTTGGTTCCCTACACCGAGCCCGCCCACGATAGCGCTGTCAAGGCAACGAGGGCCGCAGCGCTCTGGCCGGGAGTGGCCGTATCGTGAGGTCGGTTGATCGTCGGTATGGTCGCATCTACGGATCCGAATTTCCATGCGGGCGCGGGGCGGGTTTCCCCCCAGGCTCCGCCTGGGTAGAATCCCGGGTCGCCTCGGCGGAGGCACGACAGGAGAGACTTTGGACCACCAGCGCAATCACGCCACTTTGCTGCCCAATCTGATCACGATGGGCAACGCCGTCTGCGGCTTCGTCGCACTGACGTTCGTGGCGGGCACCCATATCGAGGCCGGTGAAGTCGCGCGGCTCGAAAATCTGCGCACGGCTGCCTGGTGCATCCTGCTTGGGATGGTGTTCGACGTCTTCGACGGCCGCGTTGCCCGCATGACGGGAGGTAGCAGCGCGATTGGAGCGCAGCTCGACTCGCTCGCCGACCTCGTCACGTTCGGCCTCGCGCCGGCAGGTCTGCTCGTCACGCTGAATCGCGTCGCTTCGACCGGACATCCCGCTTGGAAGAGTGTCGTCTGGGTTTTTGGACTCGCCTACTTTCTGGGGGCGATGCTGCGCCTGGCCCGCTTCAACGTGGAGCACTCCCCGGACGAAGAGGATCATCTCTGCTTCAAGGGCTTGCCAACGCCGGCCGCCGCGGGGGTCGTTGCCGGGTTGGTTCTCGTGTTCTTCTGGCTCAAAGAGTGGAAGTCGTGGGAGCTCCGGGCGATCGCTGAAACCGCGCCGGCGTTTGCAAGTGCTGTGCAAGGCGCGATCCCTGCGCTGCTCCCCTTCCTGGCATTCTTTCTTGGCTTCGCGATGGTATCGAATCGTTTCAAGTACCAACACATTGCTAGCGGCATCGTGGCCCGCAAACAGTCGTTCGATACGTTCGTGTATCTCGTGTTTGGTCTGATTCTGGCTGTGGTCATGGTCGAGCCGATCATTTGCTTGGTCTTTCTCGGCTATCTCTTCTGGACCCCTGCATCACGCCTGCTCGGCACTCTGCGTCGCAGCCCGCGTCCCGGAGGCGCGGTCGAATGAAGCCGGCGCACGTCACTCTCGGCCTGGGTGCCAACCTTGGTGATCGGGAGGCGACGCTGGCGACGGCGCTGCGGTGGCTCGGCGAGCGCGACCTCCTCGTCGTGACGGCGGTGTCGCCGATTGTCGAGAGCGAGGCACATTCGCTGAGACCCAGCGCTGACTCCGATGCGCCTGCCCCGAGCTATCTCAACCAGGTCGCGCAAGGTCACACGCAGCTGCAGCCGTTGCCGCTGTTGGCGGCGCTCCAAAAGATCGAGGCCGAATGCGGCCGGGATCGCGAGCGCGAGGGGCCTTGGGGCGCCCGACGGCTGGACATCGATATCCTCGACTTCGATTCTTTGCAGCTCTCGACGCCGCAGCTTGTGCTGCCGCATCCGCGGATCGCCGAACGCACGTTTGTACTAATGCCGTGGGCGGCACTGGCTCCCGAGCAGCGAGTACCCGGGCTCGACGCGACGATTGCAGAGCTGCTGGCGGCACCAGGGCGAGCCGGCTGGGTCCGCTGGTGGCAGAGTGAAGAGGAGGTTTCCCGATGAAGCCGCCACTCATCGTGCACGACGTCGCTGGCGTACGGCAGTGGCGCACGGATCTCCAAGCTCGAGAAGGGGGGAGGACGGGTACTGTCGGCTTCGTGCCGACGATGGGAGCCCTTCACGATGGCCATCTCTCTTTGATGCGGGCAGCGCGAGAGAGCTGTGATCACGTCGTCGTCAGCATCTTCGTGAATCCGACCCAGTTCGGTCCGAACGAAGACTTCGACCAGTATCCGCGTGACGTCGATGGCGATGTGGCCGCGTGTGCGGCGGCTGGCGTCGATCTGGTTTGGTTCGGAGACCGGACAGAGCTCTATCCACCGGGCTTTGCCACCCAGGTCGAGTTGCCTGCGCTGGCTGCCGAGCTGTGCGGCCGGGGACGTCCAGGACACTTCGCCGGGGTAGCCCTGATCGTGCTCAAGCTGTGGCAAGTCGTCGCGCCAGATCGTGCCTTCTTCGGTTGGAAGGACTACCAGCAGTTCGTGATCTTGCAGCAGCTCGCCCGCGATCTCCACCTCTGTGTCGACGTCGTCGGGGCGCCGATCGTGCGCGAAAAGAGTGGGCTCGCGATGTCGAGCCGCAATGTCCGACTGTCGGAGCTCGGGCGCACAGCGGCAGCGGTTCTGCATCAAGCGCTCTCCGCAGCGCGCGACCGCTTCGGCGCGGGCGACTGCGAGACTCGATCCCTCGTGCACGCGGCGCTCGAGCTGATCTTGGCCGAACCACGAGTCGAGCTCGAGTATCTCGAAGTTGTGCATCCAGAATCGCTGCAACCGTTGACGGAGGTGGCCAGCGACGCGGTCGGGATCGCCGCGGTGATCGCCGTAGCGGCTCGAGTGGAGGGGGTGCGCTTGATCGACAACATCTTCTTGCAGGGCAACGGCGCATGACCATCATCTCATGGACCGAAGCTGATGACGGCGCGCGACTGCGGCTACCAGCGAAGCTGAATCTGTTCCTCGAGATCAGCGGCCGTCGAGACGATGGTTTTCACGAGTTGACGACGCTGATGGTACCGATCGATCTTTGCGATGAACTACACGTCCGCGAACTCGCTGGCGGGAGTGATCGACTCGACGTCGTTGGTTTCGAGGCCGGGGCCAACGACGACAACCTCGTGATGCAGGCGCTCCGGTTGGCGCGAGAGTACGGGGACATTCCGCCGCTGGCGATGACGCTGCACAAGCGCGTGCCCGCGGGTGCTGGCCTTGGGGGTGGCAGTAGCGACGCTGCAGGAGTACTGAAGTTCCTGCACGCTCGCTATCCCTCAAGTAGAGATCGCGATCTTAGCGCCGATGCTGCTCAGCTTGGGTCTGATGTACCGTTCTTCTTGGGAGATGGCGCGGCTATAGCGACCGGCAGAGGAGAGTGTATCACACCGTTTCCGGGCACGCTCTTCGGTGATGACAAAGTTGTTTTTGCACTAATTTTGCCAGCGCTACATTCGTCGAGCGCGGCCGCGTATGGGCATGTGACTTTGCCCTTGACTTCACCGGATGGGCCAATTAGCTTCCATCCACGGCTATTCACGAAGTCTCGAACATGGGTGTCGGCGCTGTTCAATCGTCTCGAGTATGCTGTGCTTGCGTCGCACTCGAAATTGCAATCTCTCGCGCGTTGGCTCGACCACAAAGTGGCAGGACGGTGGCGGATGACGGGAAGTGGGTCTGGCTTCTTCGTCGTTTGTGACAGTGAACCGGAAGCCCACGCTCTGATCGAAGGTGCCTCGCGAGAGCCCGCTCTGAATAGCCTCAATGTGAGTGGCGTTGTTGCCCGTCCGGTGTGCGGATCTGTGACAACGTCATGAGGTCGTTCCTTTCCCATCCGCGAAGACAAGCAGAGAAGAGATAAGCAGTAGCAAGCATCTGTCGGCGGCAGAGTCGTGCGCACGACGGAGTTACGCAACGGATAGCGCAGTAGCCAGAAGAATATGCCGGTCCGCAGCGGCGCCGGTGAGCAACAGTGGAGGAGTACATCCGTGGACATCACCGAGGTGAGAGTCAAGCTCGTCGAAGGCAAGCAGGATAAACTCAAGGCTTTTTGCAGTATCACGATCGACAACTCGTTTGTTGTTCGCGACCTAAAGGTGATCGAGGGGGCCAAAGGGTTGTTCGTCGCCATGCCCAGTCGCAAGATCACCGTTCGTTGCGACAAGTGCGGCGCCAAGAATCAGATCGGTGGGCGCTACTGCAGCAACTGTTCGAGTGCTCTCCCTGCCGATCGCGGCGCGCGGGGTCGCGATGGGCGTCTGAAGCTGCACGCGGACATCGCGCACCCGATCAATTCGGAGTGCCGCGAGTCGATTCAGACCCGTGTCCTAGAGAGTTTCGAAGAAGAGTTCGCCGCGTCGTCGGAGCCCGGCTATCAGCCGGCGTCGTTCGAGGATCTGGATGTCGAGGTCGTTGACTACGAGGAGCCCGCGGCAGCGCTGCCAACCAGCAACGTTTCGATGAAGCGCGAGGATCGCCGCTTTGGTGGCGATGACGACGAAGAGCAGCCGTTGGGGCAAGATCGCGGGGCTGGCCGTCGGCGCGAAGGGCGCCCTGGCCGTGATGACACAAGTCACCGCGATGACACAAATCACCGCGCCGACAAGAACCAAGAGGCCGAGCCCGAGCGTCGCAGCCGCTTTCGTGGGGACCACATCGAGAGCGACCGGCCCGAGCGCGGCGACCGTGACAACACGCGGGCAGAGGGCAAGAGCCGCGGCCGCAGCGAGCGTGGCCGGCGCAACGAGCGGGGCAGTCGCAATGACCGTGGTAACCGCAATGAGCGCGGGAACCGCGGCGAGCAGGGGCAGCGCAGCGACCGCGATCGACGAGATCGCCCGTCTCGGGACCGGTCGGAGCGCCGGGAGCGGTCCGACCGTCGGCGCGACGGTGGCGACCGCAATGCCGCCCCGCCGAAGGAAAACCGGTTTCCGCGCGAGAAAACCGTTGAGACCAGCAATCCCCCGCCCGATGATAACTTCGGTGTCGGGATCTTCTAACTCGCCGAGAGCGCCGCATCTCGGACGAGTGGGGGAGTGACGATATGCTAGGGGAACCGTCTTCGCCGTAGCTGCCAGAGGCAGTGCAGGGACTTGCTGCACCGTACTCTGCCAGGCCTTGGTGCATTGCCACCGGGGCAACGACGTCTGAGCGCCTGCCACGGGCGCCCTTCCGGACTCCCGAACCTGTCGTTTTCCCCTGTCTGCGGTTGCTTGCAAGACGGCGGTGATCGGTTTGTCGAACCTCGGTAGAGCCAGCGGAGCCTACAGCCAATTGGGGCCGACCCAGAACGAGCTGGTGCCTAGTCAGAACGAGCCGGCGCGCAGCGCTTGGTCCGTAGCACGCAGCCCTTGGTGCGGAGCACGTTGGGCATCGATGATACCGCTGGTGCTCGTGCTCTGGTCAGCCTCGGTCGCCGGAGCCCAAGACGACGCAACGAAGAAGGCTCCCCCCGCCGACGCGGCAGCAGACCCGACGCCGACTCCGCAAGATCCTCCGGAGGCGGCGCAGCCTGCGGTCGAACAGCCCCCCGCGCACCCCGACGCCGAGAAGTTCTCCGAGAGCATGCGCTCTACCGATCCCGAGGAGTGGATCCGTGGGCTAGCGCGCTTGTCGGCACACTTCGGAGACGGTGCCCCCGGCTGGGTCGCGCCGCTGCTGCGTACATATCTGACCGGTGAAGAAGCGGCACAGAACGCGACGCGTACGCGCAAGCTGCTGGCCGACCCGGTGATTCAGACGCGCGTCCCTTGTCAGGACCTATTGCTGTATCTACTGCAGGGACAAGTGGCAACGCCGTTTCAGGCGGACGTCGAAGAGGCGTTGTCGCGCATCGCGTCCGACCCGCAGCGCCGCACCGAACTGCTGCAGCGCCTGGCGACCGTTGCCGACGATCCCGCCGCGGATCCGGCCGCGAGCCGTCCCGGTGCGACGCTGTTGCGGCGACTGTTTCGAATCTTGGCGGCCCACGATCCGTCCGCGACCGTTGATCTGGCCATGCGGCGTCTCGACACCGAGAACGAGCCGCTGGCCGGAGACATCGTCGCGGCTCTGCGCGAGTTGTTCCACTTCCCGAATGAAGATCCTGCTTGGTGGCTGCAGTGGTGGAGCGCCAATCGCCACCGGCCGATGCCGGAGTACCTGCGCGAGCGCGAGCGCGACGAAGTGATGGCGGAGGTCGTCGAGTTCTTGAAGCGTTCGCTCGAACCCCTGCGGTCGCAGCCTCAGGAGTTTCGCGAAGCGGTACTCGACATGTTGGATCGAACGCCGGAGTTCCAGCGCCTTGCGATTCAGGAGATCCCGCGACTCGTCGAAGGGGCCTCGGTTGCCGACCTCACGCCGTTCGCCGAACGGCTGTTGGTATTGTCGAACGACGCCGCGCCGTCGAGTCGGGCGTCTGATCCCCAGCTGCAGCTCGCGGCGTTGGCAGCGCTGCGCAATCTCCCGCCGACTGGGTTCCAGGACTTCGAGCCGCTGGTGGTGGCGTTGCGGCTGCGCATCGACGCGATCCCCGTCGTGACGCCCGACAATGGTGACAGCGCCGCGTTGCGCCTCGGCCGCACTGCGCTCGAGGTGGCAGGGGCACTGGGCGCGTGCGTCCCCCGTGCGATCGAGGAAGCGATCATTCGCCAACTCGACGCAGGGTCGGCTGCGGGCACCTGGCCTGCGGAACGCGACGAGTTGATTACGACCCTGCTTCGCGAGCTGGCTCGTGTTGGCGCGCGCCCCGAGTCGCTGCCTTTGATCGAACGCCTGTTTGCCAGCGAGCGACTTGCCGGCAGTGATCGCGCTGCGGCTCGTCTCCGCGTACACGAACTCGCCGTCCAAGTCGTCGGTAGCAAACCCGATTTCCTCGGTCCGACGCCCGAACAGCGCCAACGGGTTGCCGCGTTCCTAGAGCGCGCGCTACAGCCGAGCGACGCCGATCAAGTACAGTTTTGGGCGATCGCTGGTCTCGCGAACCTCAAGGACGAAGCAGGAATCGCGCCGCTGGCAGAGGTCGTGCAGCGATCAGGAGGCGCGAATCGCGTCGAGGCGGCCGCGGCGATCTTTCGCATCGGCGGGCTGCCCGCTGTGCAACAGCTGCGACAGCTCTACGAGGGGCTGACGCAGGAAGGGGACCAGAGTCTGCGGGCAGACATCTTTCAGCATCTAGTGACTCTGTGTTTGCAGGGTGACGACGAGCTGGCTTCCCTCGAAGAGTTCATGCTGCCGCGCGCGGCCGGTGCCGAAGGGGTTCGCCCGCCGTGGTTCGAGGAATGCTTGGCCGATGATGAGCTGATGAAGCGTCTCGATCCGGAGCAACTTCCCGAGCTGCTCGAGTCGAGTCAGCTCTTTGGACGGTGGATCCGTATCCGCGGCGAGATCAGCGACGTGATGGCTGCGCGGGCGTTGGCGGCGCAAGACGAAGCATCGCTCCTGCCTGCCTACTCAGCCGTGCGCGCTGCGACTGGCGTCGTGCTGAAACGAGTCGATCCGGAGTCGGATCGCTTCAAGGAGATCGATCCCAACTTGATCCACGCATTGCGCCGGAACCAGCTGTTGGGCCGGCGGGCCGAGCTGTTGGAGTTCCTTGCTGCCAACGCCTACGCCGACAGTGCCAAAGTCTTGCGTGAGGTGCTGGACCAAGAGACTGCGCTGCGCGAACTCAACCCCGACGCCGACGATCCTCGCCCCGGCCACCTGCAGTGGTTCTTGGAACGACTTGCGACCCGCGAGGATCTTCCGGGCGAGTTCGTCCAAGGGCTCGGCGAACTTCCAGGCGCGCTCAAGTTCACTCTTTCTGACGGCGCTCAGAAGCTGCTGGACGGACTGACTCAGAAGGGGGACGGCGTCGTCGAGTCGCGCACCGAGACCGACCGTCCGTCGAGCGATACCGGGGACTCGCCCGAAGGCTCGCGCCCGTAGGACAGCCTTACCGGTTGTTCCTGCTCCGACATTTCCGGGCCTTGCCGTTCTTCGTCACTCAACCACCAAATTCGTTACAGGTTCTTCTCCTCGAATGCCGAAGTATGAAGCGAAACGCTCATGTTCAGGCAATGGAAGCGAGAACGATGAGAGCCCTATTTGTTGGAATGCTCCTGATCGGAGCCACCGTAACTTCGAGCGCTTGGTCGTTGGACCGTATTGTGCGCAAGGACGGGTCGGTGGTTACCGGCGAGGTCGTCGGCTTTCGCGACGGTCGCTACACGGTAAAAGTTGGAGACGGCACTGTTGAAGTTGCCGCCCAAGACGTCCGTACGATCTTGGAAGGGCGCAGTGCAGCTGCCCAGAATCCACACATGCCGACCGTAGTCGGTCAGATCGACGTGCAGCGGTTGTTGGAATCGATCTCGATGCGGCGCCGTCCGGCGATCGCACCAGAGAGTCGCCTGTTGTTCGACGAAGCTCTAGCGCAAGTCGTGCGCGGTGAGTGGGACCTGGCGATTCGTCGTTTGGGTCAGCTGCTCGATCAAGAGCCGGAGTGGTCCGATCCTCAGATTCTCAACGCTCTGCTGTTGGCCGAGCGCGGCGACGCCGCGATGGCTTTGCAGGTCGCGCTGCGTTTGGAAACGACGCAACCCGACGATGACCTGGCGCAGCGTGTGGCTGCCGAAGTCTACCGACGTGCCCAGTACCCCGAACGATCCGCGAGGACCCTCGAACGAGTGCTCCGTCGCGACACCCTGGGTGCCCGTGTCGAGTACGACCTCGCGCGGCTGTGGTGGAGCGTTGACCCGGCCAAGGCGGCGTCTCACTGGCAAGCCTTCTTGCAGAGCGACCCTGAGATGCGTTCGAGCTGGTGCAGCGAAGGACAGTATCTGCAGCGTGCCCGACTGGCGTTGTCGATTCGAGATTGGGCGGCGGCGCAGATGGCGCTCGATGCGCTCGAGCGCGAAGCACCTTGGGCAGCTGCCCAGGTGGTGCCGTGGCGTTGGAAGGTGTTGGAGAGCCGTCTCGATTCTGCAGAGTCGGGGGGGCGTCTCGAAGAAGCGCTGCTGGCTTGTGAGTCCTTGCTGACGGCACAGCCCGATCGCGCGGAAGAGTACCGCGCTCGCCTGACGGCGTTGCGGAGCTTCGTGTTGAACCAGGCGCTGGCGTCGCATTCGTTCGAGGAACTGCGTGGCTGGTGCCGGCGTCGCTCGCACCTCCTCGACCCGCAAGACACTGCTTGGCGCGCCAAGCTGAGTGCACGGTTTCAGGAACTCGGCGCGCGTTCGTTCGCCGAAGGGCAGCTGGTGAAGGCCCGCTTGGCGTTCCTCGAAGGCAAGCGCTGGGATGCGGAGAGTCGTCCCCATCGCCGGGACGCGATCGTCGACCAGATGATCGAGCGCGTGCGCGACGACCTCTTGGTGGGTCTGCGGGCGAAGGCGCTGGAAGAAGTTGCTGTGCTGCGGGATGCGTTTCCGGAGCTCCGCGAGCAACTGCTGCCACGATTGGTCGGTGTCTACCGTGACGTGTTGACGACGTCACTGGCGCCTGACCAGCTCAACGCTGCGTTGCTGCAGCTGCAAGGGACGTTGCGTCCGCAGCCGCTACAGCCGTTGGGTGTCGATGGGAATCCGATCGTTGTTGCTCGTGGCGACAGCGAGAAGGCGAAGCCGTTGAGTCCGTCAAACGAACTGGTGCTCGACGACGGTATGGTGCGCGCGATGGAGCGCTACTACCCACACCAACCGGGCACCCGTTGGGTCTATGAGTGCGGCAACGGACGGCGCGAAGAGCGTCGCATCGTTGCAGTCGAGGCGTTGCCAACCGGTGGGCGTAAGATCACGATTCGCGTGGAAGGGGAGGCCATCCCCGACGGCTTCCTGACGCATGCGTATTTGATCGGCACAGATCTGTTGCTGAACTTCCCGGCGGCACCGCCTGGGGAGTACGCGCTGCGCTACCCGCTGACCAATGGTGGCACGTGGAGCTGGAAGAAGGGGATCTTCCGCCACACCCGCCGTTTGTCGCGCCCCGGACAGATGGTCCATCTGCCTTTCGGGACTTTCAAAGACGCCATCGTTGTCGACGGCGAGAACGCGGTGGTCGAGGGGAGCGATGCGACCTACAAGGCCCAAATGCGGATGACCTACGTCGCCGGTATTGGCCTGACATCGGTCGAGTGTGAGAACCCCGAACTCGCACGCCAATTGGTGGAGTTCTACCCGCCGCAGTCGCGCTTCCCGCTGCCGCAATCGAGCGAAGCAGCGAAGTAGCCGCCGGGTCCGCGCAGCAACTCCTGCCGCGTTTGCGGGATGTTGCAGCGCTTCGCGGTGCGCGGCGCGGCAGCCTCTGTCCCACTGTGTCACCCTTGCCGGGCAGCCCTAACCATCACAGCAGCCATGCGTTAGTCGCGCTCGCGGCGGGTGTCGGTCGCGGTTGGCGTGGCCCTCAATCCGCCCGGTTCGCGAGCCGCTGCTGGCTCTGGGCCCGGGTTGCGGTTATCATAAGTTCTTTCCTACAAACGACGTCGGGCCCCCGCCTCCAAACTACTCCAACCGAAGGGAGCCGCGTATGGCCTCGTCTCGTACCCTCGTGGACGTCTTGGATGCCGTCGAGAGATTTCACCACCATCTCGGCGAGTTCTATGGTGGCTTGATTGGTCGAGCCAGCCGCGAAGACGCCCGCATCTTTCTCGACCTGCTGCGTCGCCACGAGCTCGACCGAGCTCGTTCGATCTCCCGCTACAAAGACGGTGCCGAACCCGACGTGCTGAGCACCTGGATTCAGTTCAGCCCGTCCGTCGAGCTAACGGAGGGATGGCAGCTGGGAGACTTCGAACCAGACATCTCGGTGCAGCGTCTGACAGACCTCGCTGTCGGCTACGACCGGCGCCTCAAGCGCTACCTGCGGGTCATCACCGATGGGGCCTCGCAGCCGCGCCTCAATCGTGCTCTGCGCAAGCTCGTTGAACTCGAAGAGATGACCGATGCGGCGATCTTGGCCGAGTCCGGTCGCATGAACTAGCTCAGCGCCGAAGAACACCGTAGCGGAAGATCGTGTACAGGATCTTGTAGCCGGCCCGAAAGGTGCCGCTGATCGTGCCCGTGATCTTCGACTGTCCGACTCGCTTGCGGTAACGCACGGGCACCTCGACGACACGCAAACTTTGTCGCAGAGCCTTGATCTGCATCTCGACGGTCCAGCCAAAGTTCGTATCGACCATGCCGATGTCCTTCAGACCGTTGCGTGTGATTGCACGAAACGGCCCTAGGTCTGTGTAGCGGAAGCCGAAGAAGATCCGGATCAGAAACGTGGCGAGTCGATTGCCGAGGGCCGCTTGTGGCAACAAAGCACCGGGCTCACAGCCAGGATTCATGCGCGTGCCGATGACCATGTCCGCGCTGTCACTGACGATCGGTGCGATCACCGCTGGCAGTTCCTCCGGGTGATCCGAATAGTCGGCGTCGAGAAACACGACGATGTCGATGTCATCGCGCAGCGCAGCGATGCCACGCAGGCACGCTGATCCATAGCCGCGCCTGGACTCATCGACCACTTCGGCACCCGCTGCCCGCGCCCGCTCTGCCGTTTGATCTGTCGACCCGTTGTTGACGACGATGATCTGACGCAGTGATTCTTGTGGTAAGTCGCCGAGGACCAACCCGACAGACTCTTCTTCGTTGAACG
Source organism: Planctomycetota bacterium (assembly GCA_039028735.1). Lineage (GTDB taxonomy): Bacteria > Planctomycetota > UBA8108 > UBA1146 > JAJFFE01 > JBCCHQ01. The sequence continues at coordinate 54,418 of JBCCHQ010000018.1, forward strand.
CCGGAATGATGACCGCCACGACGGGCGGTGCCGCGTACGACTTTGCGGGGCCTTCTTGCGTCAACGAGCCTGGCTTCCATCGCAAGAGTCGCTGAGGTCGACGCTGGGGAGTTCGCGGATCAGGCGCGTGATGGGTTCGAGTTGATCCAGCACGTCGGTCAACCGATCCAGCGGCAGCGAGTTTGGACCGTCGCAGAGGGCGTCGGCGGGGGACGGGTGTACTTCGAAGAAGAAGCCGTCGGCGCCAGCGGCGGCTGCGGCCCGCGCCAACACGGGGATGAACTCGCGCTCACCCCCAGAAGTTGCGCCGAGACCGCCAGGCGTCTGCACGCTGTGGGTAGCGTCGAAGATGCAGGCAGCCCCCGTGCGGTGAATCTCGGGCACGACGCGGAAGTCGTTGACGAGACGTTGATAGCCAAACGACACGCCGCGCTCGGTGACCCATACTTCCTTGGCGCCCGCTTCCTCGAGCACCGCGACGCGCGACGCGATGTCCCACGGCGCGAGGAACTGCCCCTTCTTTAGATTGATCGTACGACCCGTTGCAGCCGCGGCTTCGAGGAGCGCGTTCTGCCGACACAGGAACGCAGGGATCTGCAGCACGTCCAGTACTTCTGCTGCGGGGTTGATCTGCTCCAGGCCATGGATGTCTGACAGAATCGGCAGGCCGGTCTCGTCCTTGATACGCTGTAGTGTCTTGAGGCCGCTCTCTAGTCCGGGGCCACGAAACGACGAGGAGGACGATCGATTGGCCTTCTCGAACGAGGCCTTGTAGATGAATGAGAGGTCTCGTTGCTCGGCGATTTGTTGTAGCTTCGCGGCTACGCTGCGTGCGAAGTCTTCGTTCTCGATCACATCGGGACCGATGATCCACACGGGTGCAGGCAGCTGGTTGCCAGCGATCGTGACGGTCTTGCGTAGTTCTGGCACGGCTACTCCTTCGTCCGTTCGCCGGCAGTCAGGCGCCGGAAGCCTGCCTTGACGACCTTCCACTCTTGCGGCGACGGGCCCAAGTGGATGCTGAGACGAAACGCCTCGTCGCCGTAGTCGAAACGATAGACCGCATGATACGTGGTGCCGTCGACTGCGGGCTCCCCTTTGAGTCGTTGCGCTTCGAAGATCATCTCGTCCTTGGCAACATCGCCGAAGTCTTCGACCAGCTTGTCATAGACATCACGTTCTGCGAAGTGCTCGCGGGCAGCGCGAAAACCCTGCTTCTTGAGGACGCCGGCCACTTGTTTTGCGACCAAGCTGGCTTTCTCGTAGCCCTGGTCGCGGCTCATCGAGTTGACGACCAGGTAGCCCACGCCAACGACAGCGAGCAAGATTGCGCCGATCACAGCTGGGTGCGACGTCCAGCTCTTCTGCGCGGCCACCGCACGACCTCGAGTACGGGAACGGCGGTCGTAGTCCCACGGATTCGCATCCATGTTGCGCTTCGAGCCACGGCGGCGTGGACCGCCGCTGCGGCGAGACGAGTGTTTGGGCGCGGTGTCTGCAGACCCAGCCTCGGGTACCGTCGTGTCGTCGTCTTCGGTGGCGAACGCGAAGTCGTCGTCACCGACGTTGCGGTTGCGGAACTCCGCGACATCGGTCGTCACGAGGATCTCGCGGCTACACTCGGGGCATACCAAGGACATTCCCTTTTGGTTGTCCTCGAAGGACGCACCCCAGCCGCAGCGGCACTGGAGTTTGATCGCCATGGGTCTCTCCGTTTCGGGACCCGCAATCTGAACCAGGGACCTGCGAGTCCC
>JBCCHQ010000019.1:0-55284 GCA_039028735.1 Planctomycetota bacterium
GGGAATCTTCTCTACGCGGGCTTTTGCCTGACCCTGTCGATCGGCTTGTTCGCATACAAGTACGGGCTGGGAGCGCCCTCGGAGCATATGATCTTCGTCGGCGCGGTGTCTGTCGTCGAAGATCATATGCTCCGAGGGCGCTCCCAGCCCGTACTTGTATGCGAACAAGCCGATCGACAGGGTCAGGCAAAAGCCCGCGTAGAGAAGATTCCCTTTCGCGCTGAAGCCAAACAGACTCAGGACGCCTGTGTCGAGGCGCCCGAAGAGGTAGTGCGGTAGGGCATTGACGGCAAAGAGGCCGATCAAGAAGTCGACGAGCAAGGCGGTCCTCCCGATTGCAGCAGTTGCGCGAGGTTGGTTCAGAGCCCGACGTGAGCGTCACGCGGCAGGGACCGACCCCGAAACCATCGTTGTAATCGGGAGGCGGGCACCACGCCAGCCTCTTAGTCGATAGCAAATGTGAAGCTGCGCAAGAGTCGGTCGCGGGCACCTACTTCGAACTCCAACCGAATGTGGGCGCTGTCGGGACGCAACGTGCCGGTGAATGGATACACCAACTCACCGCTGGCCCCGGTCAGGGGAGAGCCGATGTCAGCGAGGCTGACCTGGTCGGCAGCTCGCAGGCGGACCATATGCAGCCCACCACTCTGTTCGTCTCTTGGCGTGCTGACGGTGCCGGTCACCGTCGTTGTACCGTCCGGGGCGCGTACGACCGTGACCTCGGTTGGGTCTAGACTGACCGGGCAGATGTGATCTGCGCGCAGCAAGTCCTGGCGGCGGCTTTGGACGCTAGCGACCAGTTGTCGAGCCAGATCGTCGATGACATCGTGCGCCACACGGTTGCCGATGGTTGCCGTGTCCTGCGCCAGGAAGCCGGTCGGACAGATGATCGAGTACAGATACTCGTAGTTGCTGTCGATGCGGTCCGGAAAGCTCAGGGCGCTGCCCGAGAAGCTGTTCTGCGCCGACAGATAGCGCGACACCTGATCGCCGAGGGACGTCTCGCGAGACACAACGCTGGGGCTGTCATAGAACGTCGCCGTCAACTCGACGTCAGCTGCGTACGAATTGTCGTGCAGGAAGTACATGCCGGGCCCCGCGAGCAGGAACAGTGGTATGTTCAGCCAGAAGCTGTTGTTGGTGCTGTGCCAGATCGTCGGTTGATAGCGAAGGTCTAGTTCGACGAGTAGATCGGCGTCCATCGCCGCAGCGTTGCGAATCATCTGCGTCTGCGGGTCGAATGTAGCCCCCAGTCCGTCGACATCTGTGTCGTCGAGCACTTGCACGTCGACGAAGCAGTACTGGGCCAGTTCCGTTTGTAGCTTCTCGACCAGCGCGGATGCATCGAGCTGCAGCTGCGCAGTTGTCGCTTCGCCGTCCAGCGTCGCACCGCCCGTTTCGATGACTCGTGGCGAGCTGATCGGCATCAGCGCAACTCGAAATGGCAGTCGATCTACCTGCAGTTGTTCGGTAGTGGAGCACCCGACGAGCAGCAATGCTGCTGATATGGTGAGTAGCCGAGTCCACAGCATCATCGTCTCATTTCCTCGGAGGTCTCCTCGAACGTCGTCTCGTCCGGATTGCTGATACTCTGTTCCAGCGTGCTCAGTGAAATGGCGCATCGAAAACCAACGTTGCTGGTCGTGCTTCTTGGCCGGTACTCCACTGCAGAGAAGTCCGAAGGGTTGCCGCGGACACCAGCAACCCAAAAGGCCTTGTGCGGGTCGAGGGCAGCATGTTCATGCGGCTCTGCGATCAATGCCCGCTGTTTTAGTGCACTCTCTCGGGGCGAACCGACAGCTTGCGGATCGTAGTGCAGAGGGGACTGAGTCCACTCGGCAACGCCGCTGGACAACCCGGCAATCTCTCGGTCGTCTGCAACGGCGCGGTACAACGCACCGCCACGCAACGTGTACTCCCACTCGAGCCACGTCGGCAGGCGCTTGCCCACCCAGCGCGCATAGTGACTGGCCTCATCCCAAGTGACTCCGACGACTGCGGCGTCGCGATCCATCTCAGCGAGAGAGCGACGAAGTTCGTGGGCACGGTCGCGATCGTTGCTGAACGCCGCGTAGCCGGTTGCGTTGTCGAGGAAGCTTAGGAATTGCTGCACGGTGACTTCACGCTCGTCGAGATAGAAGTCTGCGATTGTCCCCGGCGCAAACTCGATCTGCCAGGAACGCGCCTTGGCGCGTCGCGGGTCCTTGTTGAACGGTGCAAGGCCTGCCTCGACGAAGAGCAAGTTCTCCACTCGATCCCCTCGTCCACCGAACAGATAGGGGAAGCTAGCGTTGCCGGCGACGAGTCGCATCGAAGTCGCTTCCGTCGTCCCCCTGCGCACCGATACGCGTTGCGGGCGCGGCCGCTCGATCGTTGGCAGCTGGAGCGCCTCGCTCAACAGCTCAGTCGTTGCGCCATGTTCGTCGGAGGCTACGATGCGAAGATGCACGCTGCGGTTCGACCACTCGTAGGGAATCACAACGCTACCGCTGGACACCTGAGTGTCTTCGTTGCTGCCGACTTCCTTCTCTAGGTCTACTTGCAGGCCGGTGTTGGTAGCGCGATCAGCGACGACGGTTGCCTGCACAGATGCCACGCCATTAGGGTCCGAGACGGCTAGTCTTAGTGGCCACCTCCCGTCGCTGGCGGCATGCCAGCGACCCACGCCGCTGGGCTCTTCGATTGCGACGCGTGGCCCGTGCAGTGCCACTTCGAAGCGAACAGTGACAGGCTCGGCCCGATTGCCTGCTGCGTCTTCGCTGCTGACATCCAACCGATAGCGGCCATCTGCGGCGCCCCGGCCTTTCTCCCAAGGGCGCGCCACACTGAACGCGAGTGCGCTGCCAGACTCGCCAGCTGTGAAGATCGCGTTGCCCGTCTCTGCGCCTCTCGTACCAGATTCGTGCGTCAGGGTCCAACTTAGCGTCGCCTTTGCCTCGTTGGCGATCGAGCTCTCGAGCTCTACTGGAAAGGGCTGGTCCGGCGTGACCAAGTGCCCGTCGACGATTCCCGAGACCTGAACTTGTGGTGCCTCACGGTCGAGCACCAACTCGATCGCTTCGTCCATGTCCGGAATCTTGGCTGCCTGCCCGGTCGAATCGCAACGAAATGACTGCAGGCGTAGCGCAAACACACCGTCTCGGGGCAACGTGAAGTCGAGCTGGGAAGAGCGAGTGTCCAGGTCGGCCAGTTCAGTGCTCAGGACATCGACGCCCGCGCCGTTGGAGACGCGCACGTGCATCGGCACATCGTTGTCTCGCGAGATCAAGACCCGCACACGAGGGTCGGCTGAGTGGACGCGCGTGCGCCCGTCGTTTTGTTCTTTCCGCAGCGTTGCTCCCGATTGCGACAGCCAGCGCTCAGACACCGACGCAGTCGCGTTATCGAAACCAAACGGAATCTCGAGACTCGCGATGCCGCCGGTCGATCCAGCGCGGTGGTGCACGAAGTCGCGCTCTTCGGCAGTGACGACGAGTCGCCCCGAATAAGACGACCCGTTGGCGAGCGTCGCGAGCTCCGTCAAGGGGAGTGCAAAGCGACGCTGGCCGTCGAGACGCCGCTGTAACGCTGGTGTGTCATCGCCGTCGACGAGCACACTGACTTGCAGCGTGGCTGGGCGGTTCAGCTCGACCCGCAGTTCGGGCTGCGTCTTCGACGTCAACAACGACCGGCCTGCCAGCCTGTTGAGCTGCGGTGCTTGCTTGTCGACTGCGGCGCCAATGGTTGCCGCGCGGTCGACGAAAGACGTCGCCGCGATGGCCAGTGGTCGTGTCTCCAAGCGCAGCGGCCACTCCTGCGAAACCACGAAACCAGTTGGGTCTTCGAACTCTACGCGCAGAGTCGTGTCGCCGTCCGTGGGTTGCATGTCTGCGAGTGCCGCGCGAAAGCGTCGCTGACCTTCGCGTGCAGGCGCTGAACCCAGGTCTACCCAGGGACCCGTCCCCAGCCGTGCACGTGCAACCGACACGTCACCGCGCGCCGCGCCCAACACACCAAACTCGACATACAGAGCGTCTGGATCGATCGCGCGCGTGCCCAGCAGCTCGAGGTCCTTGCCATCAATGCGCAGGGACTGCAGCGCCCAGCTCTCTTGGCCGATCCAAATCAGTCGAAAGCTGCGCGATCTCGCTCTGCCATTGTCGACGTCCAGTACTACTCGTTGATCGATACGGCCTGCCGGTGGCGTTGCGACGACGACGCGGACACCACGATCTGTGCGTTCGATCTTGAAGGCATCCGTGAACGTGTCTGTGACGGCGCCTTCCTCGGCATCGACGAGCAGCTGCCACTCGCCATCTAGTGCGAGTCCATCGTGATCATCGGGTACGGCCAGGTCGAGTTCTGCGGTCGTCGCAGTTGCCCCTAGGTACAAAGGAGCATCTTCGAGGCTAGCGCCGGCGACGGTCGTGACCGGGAGGATCGGCATGGCCCCGGGACGCGACAACAGCCACCCACCAAGGCCAGCGGCCAACAAGATCAGGGGGAGGGTCACCGCCGCGACGGTCTTCCACACAGGTGGTTCAACGATGTCGCTGAGAAGTTTGTACGCCGCTTCGGTGTCGGTGAAGCGCTGATCACGGTCTTTGTGCAGGCAGCGATCGATGAAGCGGCCGAGTTTGCGCGGGACGCGCACGCCCTGTTTCATCACGCTGGGCACAGCCTCGTCGCGCTGTCGTCGCAGCACATCCATGCGATCGCCATCTTTGGCGACGAACGGCAGCTTTCCAGTCAGCAGCTGGTAGCCAATGACTCCTAGCGAGTAGAGGTCGGCACGGCCATCTAGAGGCACAATGTCTTCATCGCCGAGCGCGTGCGAAGCGTGCTCGGGCGCCGCGTACTCGGGCGTGCACGCCGACGTGCGTGCCACATTGCTACTGCCGCCAGAGCCGAACTTCGTCGTCCCGCCAAAGTTGATCGTCGGTGGGTCGTAACTGGCCAGCAACTCGTCCGCGGCAGAGTCGATCTCCGCCTGTTCCTCTTCCGTTTCGCCGACTGCCTGCCCGATCCCAAAGTCGATGACTTTGACGCCCTCTTTCATGTCGAGGCGTGCCGGCGTGACGAACACGTTCTTCGGCTTGAGGTCGAGGTGCAGAATCGACTCCTTGTCAGATACATGGTGCGCTGCGCGGAGCGCCGCCAGGATCTGTAACATGATGTTGGCCGCCCGGGCGGGCGGGAGACGCTTCTCGCGCATCAGTAGCTCGTGTAGCTCTTCGCCGTCGATCAGCTCCATCACGAAGTACGGGAGACCTTCATTCGTGACGTCGAAGACTTTCCACTCGACCACGTTTGGGTGATTCAGTTTCGTGACCCGACGAGCTTCCTCACGGAAGGACTCCCGTTGGAGGACAGACTGCGCGGCTCGCCCGGACAGAATCTTGATTGCGACCCGGTTGCCCGCACCACGTTCGTCCTCGGCCTCATACACTGCGCCGAAGCCACCCCGACCGATGCACTTCTTGACGCGATACTTGAGGTGTACCAGTTCCCCGATCAGTGGGTCATCGGGGCTTCCCGGCTTTGCTTGCGGTATGCGCTGCGGGTTGCTGTCGCGCGTGACGGCATCCATGAACCCCGGCGGACCATTGCTGGCACTCGAGTCCGGTGCGGCAACGTCTCGTGTGACGTCGTCCATGAATCCATGAGGGGTATCCGACGGCGCCGCCGAGTCGCGCTGCGCTGGACCGTCGACATCGACGGTCGCTTCGTCCATGAAACCATCGGGCGTTGGGCCCGTCCCAAGGTCGAACGTTGCGTCGACGTCGACTGCTGGCTCCGGAGAGTCCACCGGACTCTCGTCGGATTCTGTGAACAGCTCTTCGTGTAGGCCTTCGAAAAAGTTCTCCGTAGGTTCGTCCATGAAACCCGACAGCGGGTCGTCTACTGATTCCGCCACCTCGGCTTGATAGGCGGCCGCGATGCGCTTGGCAGCCGCCTCCACGCCGCGCTTGAGTTTCGCTGGCTTGGCGTCGGGTGTGGCAGATGCTGCGAGTTCACGGTACAGCTCGAAGACAGACTCTGGCGAGACGTCGGCACCCTCGGCAGTGCTGGCTCGCCGCAGTAGCTCGTTCAGCACGCTTGCCTCGAAGGGGCTCAAGTTGTGGTCGCTGGCTGCCATGATCTACTCGTTTCCCCACAAGACACGAAGACCCGAAACGTCTGCCTGCAGGGATCTTGGCAGCGCGATGTCCAACTCGCCGTCCCCATCGATATCGTCAATGCGAAGTGCCGCGCCGACGGCGACCGTCTCTTCGACGATGACCCGTGGGCTGGCGAAAAGCCCCGGGGCCAGCTGTTCGTACAGCCAGACGCTGCCGTTGCCGGCAGCCAGTATCGTCGGCCCCGTCGGTCGTAGGAACGCAAGATCCAGATCGCCATCGCGATCGAAGTCGACGGGCTTCACTCGTGGTTGATCACCGAACAGGAAAGGACCCTGCACCGGCGCCTCATCCAGTGTGATTGAATCGAAACCACCCGTTGCGTTCTGGAAGTTGATCGCGATGGCTGCTGTCCCGAATGGATCGTTGGGCAGTGGCTCTACCGTAATCAAGTCGACCAGCCCGTCGCCGTTCATGTCGACATCGGCGAATGCCGAAACGGATCGCCCTGGCTCCTCGGCGGGCCCGGGATCGAAGACGCCTGGCGACGTGGCGGTGAAGGTGTAGAGGAAGCTGCCGCTGGTGCCGACGCCGGTCGCCGCAACCAACAACTCGAGATCGCCGTCGGCGTCGGCATCGAACACCGTACACGTTTCGGGCGCAGTGACTGCCGGCAACCCTTGATCGTCCATTACGTCGAACCGGAACGACTGTTGATACTGACCCGGCGTCGTGGCATCGAAGCCCAGTATCGTCGTTGTCTGATTCGACATCGTGACCATCTCCAGAACGCCGTCGCGGTCGTAGTCCTGAATCAGCAAGTTGTCGATCACGTTGATCAACGGGTTGAATGGGCTTGGCTCTGCTCCATCAAGTGTCAACGAGTCGCCGAAGACTCCTGGCTGCTCTTGGAACCAGATGTCGATTCGATTGCCACGGCTGCTCAGGCCGATCAGGTCGTTGTCGCCGTCTTGATCCATGTCGGCAGCCTCGACCCGCGTGGTCACCGCAGCGGCGATCGGATCGCCCAACTCGATCGGCGTAGAAACGAACGTGCGTGGCGCCGATTGCAGGAAGATCTGGAAGTTGTTCGATGCGCCAATGCCGAAGAGGCCGCTGTTGGCGGTCGCGACGTCCAGGTCGCCATCTGCATCCAAATCTGCGACAACCGCGTCGCTAGTGCCATCGGTGACTCCAGGCACCATAAGGCTGAGCGGCGGAGACAATGCTTCGATCCCCTCTACGGTCTGCAACACCATCACAATCGTGTTGTTACTGCGGTCGCGATACAAGGTATCGAGGTCGCCGTCGCCGTCGATGTCTGCGATTGCGAGGTGGTCGTTCGGCTCGCTGTAGAAACCGACCGCAGACATTCCTTCGTACGGAAGGGTCAGTGGGGCTTCGAACGTGCCGGTTCCGTTGGCAAGGAAGTAATGCACGCCACTAGTTCCCTGTGCGATGATGTCTAGTCGACCATCGCGGTTCATGTCCGCCACGTCGACGTCCATGACCGCGCCAGTAGAGGCTTCGGCACCGAAGAGCTCCAGCGGTGTTGGGTCGAAGACACGTGGTGCGGTCTGCCAGAAGACCGTGACACGGCGCGAGTACTGGGGAGCTGCGATGGGTCCCTGGCCAACCGAGAAGCGGCCGTGTCCGGCTACGATGTCCACATCACCATCGCCGTCTAGATCGCCAGCGGCCACGCACCTCACCGCGCTGGTAGTAAGATAGGCCGTGAAGAACGGATCCTCCTCGCCGATGATCTGCGTGTCGACGTCGAAGTCGCCATTTGCATCCTGAAAGTGCACGCTGATGTTTCCGGGGTCCTCGGAGGAAAGGCCCAGGTCGCCGTCGTTGGCGAATACCACGTCGAGCGCACCGTCCCCGTCGATGTCTGCGAGAGCCATGTCCCGGGTCCCCACCGTGATGGACGGACCACCGATCGTCTTCGGAGTCGGCGAGAAACTGCCAGGGTTCGCTTGCTCATAGAGCAGGACGACATCGCTGATCCCTCCGAGTTGGAGAGTGGCGTCGTTGAGTTGTACCGATGGCTCGGAAGGGATCGAGACCAACAGGTCCAACAGCCCGTCGCCGTTTGTGTCCGTTGTCGCCAACGTCGCAAGTCGGGTGGTCTCGCCCGGAACGATTGGGTTCGTGAGGATCGCAGGCTCCGCTTCGAATGTGTTGGGCCCAGTGCCCCAAGCGATCTCGATGTCGCCGTCTGCCCGGACGTGCACGATGTCTGTAGCGCCACTTGCGTCCAAGTCTGCGCACAAGATGCGAACACCCAGCGACTCGCCGAGGGGTGCGGTTATCGGCGCTGCTTCCAGATAGTGGCCACGGCCCTGCTGCAAACGCACACGCGATTCCTGGCCATCGGAGATAACAATGTCCAAGTCGCCGTCTTGATCGAAGTCGACGATGTCAGGCGCGAAGAAGTGCTGGATGACAGTGGCATCGACGACTGGCGAAAACAGTGTGTTGTCTACGGTGACCAAGCGAGCGACGATTCCGGAGACTGTCGTCTTCTCGGCAGTAGTCTCTGCGACGAGCCCTAGTTCGCTGTCGAACGGTAGTGCCCGAAACAACACGCTTCCGCCGGCCGGTAGGTCCCGAGAATCCCATGCGAACGTGTGACTCGCGCCGGTGGCCGTGGCCTTGAAGATGTTCGTCGATCGCTTTACGCGCCAAGTGCGAGATGCGACGAGCGGTGGATCGAGAGGTGCGTCCAGCGTGACAACGTTGCCGATGGCTGGCGCGTCTACAATCGTACGGCGCTGTTCGATCCCACCAATCACTGTCAAACCGCTGGGCGCAGTGACGAGACGCAGGTTGTGTCGGCCAGTCGCGAGTGCGCTACTGGTAGCGACTGGGAGTTGCGTCAATATGTAGGCAAACTGATTCGCGAAGCCGCTACCGTCGAGATCGTGCGGCGACCGCAGATTCATGGCGCGTAGCTCTCTGGCGCCGGCCGTCGGTTCGGTGATCGCAACCAGGCGGACTCCGCTGCGATCGATCGCAATGCCGCGGGGTGCAGGAAACGACAGCGGATCGAATGTGGAGCCGGGGCTTGGGCCTGTGGTCAAAGCGTCGGTCACGGTGTGCCGAGAGCGATCGATGACGACGATACGATCCGCGCCGTTCTCAGCGACAAAGACGCGACGCCTGTCTTGTGGGTCCACCGCGACGCCCCAGGGCAGCGCGAGTCCCGTCACGACCGTCGCCACGCTGGGGGGCGTCGTCGAGAAACGAATCTCCGCGACCGAGTCGTCGATCGTAGCGAAAGCCGAGTGCTCGGTCGCGCTGGCGATTCCGCGGATGCCGCTGCCGCCTGAAAGAGCGCCAGTGGCCGCGGGTAGCATTGAGCCACTTTCAATGTCTAGTCGATGGAGGTGCCACGCTGTCGCGTCGCTTGTCGCGACGAATGCCACTTCGTCTTGTGAGGATATGGCGAGCGCCGTCGGTGTGCCTGTACCGGAGGCAACCACGCCGATCACCGCACCCGTCGCGACTTCGATGCGTTGGATCCTCCAGCTATCGGCCGCCGGCTCGTCGAGTACGATCGCTTCGAGGCCGTCACCGATGGGGTGGGCGGCGACTGGGTTCGTCAGCGGGTTTGTAGACCAGCTGGGTGTCAGCTCTTCGGCGCGTTCCGTGGGCCGGAGCAGTTGGAGGTCGCGCCCCACGAGTGCTGGCGTCGCCAGCGAGATGGCGCTCGTACCCAACGCAGGAAGCCGCAGCTGTGTGGGGCTGACGGTTTCGGGCCGACCCTCGACGAAGGACACGCGTTGGGAGCAAACCTGATATTCGGCACGCAGAGCCGGATCATCCTGAATCGCAAAGACCGCCGCGGGGTCGTCTGTGGGCAGTGTCGGAAACGACTCCCCTGGGCGTCGCCATTGCAAGACGATGCGAACGTTGTCACCTTCAGCATCGATCACCGTAAATGGCACTGCGATGCCACCCGATGTATCGGACGCTGACAAAGCGACCAGGCCGTTGTCGAGGTCGACGATTGACTGGCTGTTGTTGTCGATCCTGAATTCATCCGAGACGACAGGGTCCGCGGTAGCGGTGTCGTCCATCGCAGTCAAGCGCAGACGAATGCGGTGTTCCGCCAGGGGCAGGTCGTTGTTTGCGTCCCAAAAGAAGTTGAATGTGACGCCACCAGGAGGCGCGCTGAGTCCGACGATTGCCAGGTCGGGAGTGTCCATCGTCCCCGCAGGTCGCGCGAGCTGCCAGCTGTCGGCGCCTTCGACGTCGTACTCGACCCGAATCGATACGAGGTCAGCGGACGAGTCGGACAGTGTCACTGTGAACGGGACGACACCAGCAATCTCTGTCGCCGGAACGACAATGTCTTGCACGACTGGCGCGTCATTGCCGAGGCCGATGCCCACGGCGGCGGTGGCACCAGCAATCAGCGCCGTCGGGGGGCCCGACGCGTTCAGGATTTGACCGAAGACCGTGATGCCGTCGATGAAGCTGCCACTTGGGTCGAACCCGGGCTCAGACGTGAAGTCCCAGACGACGTCATGGGTCGTGCCACTCCCACTGCTTGCGTACGTGGCTGGATTCGTGGCGCCCTGCAGCGCGGTGATGGAGTGTGTCGTGCCATCCGGAAGCTCGTACAGGAGCTCAACCTCTACGTCGTCGCCGTCCGCGTCGGTCAGCACGAATCGAATGACTGCCGGTGAGGTCTTAGTATTGAGCACTGTGAACGCAGAAACAGCAGACGGTGACTGCACGGAGCTGCTGGAGCTGCTGCCTGACAAGCCAGAGATCAACGCGCCAAGTCCGGCGTTGCATCCCGATCCAGCAATCAATGTAAACAATAGCAGTCCCCACGCAACATACGCGCGGCGGGCAGAGAACATGCGGCACCTCAGTCTTTACGAGTCTTGGTCGGGCGAGTGCTGTCCAACGTCGCTAGGTCGAGACAGGCGGCACAAGCTACCGTTTGAGCTGGTCATGCCCTGAACGGCCGAGAGTAGCGGCACTGGGTCGACGGTGGCGTTGGAACGAGCCCAAGTTCGCACAATGAAGTACGAGTGTACCGAAGCCTTCTCCAGGCTCCAGGTACGCTTTGACAACGACGCTGTATCTCCCTCTCTGGATTAATCTTGTGTCGAGTGGACGCGGCTCCGGTGGCGCCCCGTTGTCGGACTAAGCGTCGAAACCGATCGGGACCCGCCAGGAAATCTAGCTTCTAGGCTGCCGGTTGCCCCGCGTGGCCAGTGACGCGGTCGCAGTCGCCCTCGCGCCGCGGTAGAACGTGGCCTTCCCGCGTGTGTCAGCTCAGAGATGCGATACCGAAGTTCGAATAGCTAGGAGTCGTGGATGGCGAAACGACGTAGAAAACCTCTCCGACCGCGGCCGCCAAAGCCGCACGCCAACGAGGCTGTTCGTCCGGGAAGCGAACGCTCGTGTCCAGTTTGCGCGGAAGTGCTCGTACCAGGCGACCGATTCCAAGTGCATTTCGAGTACTGCGAGGCACACGGGGTTTGGCTCGACGACGGCGAACTCGAGCAGCTGTTGCGTTGGACGACGGCGGGGGCGAAGGTGCGCCGCCGGGAACTGCTTCGGAAAGCCAAGACGCGTGGCCGCATGAGTGGGTTGTTCCTTGGGCTCATGGCGTTCTTCGAACCCAGCGTGCCGCGCATGCCGCGCCTCCCCCGCGTCGTAGGTCAGCCGCACCGGCGTGGCGATGACACGAGTGCCGAGGACACGCGGGCGTGTCCGGTCTGCGACGCGACGATGCGGACGCAGCCACTCGACGATGTGCGGGTCGATGTCTGCGCCTGGCACGGCATGTGGTTCGATGACCAAGAGCTGAATCGAATCCTCGCGCGCGCCAAGCGGCGGCGCACCCGCAAGGCGCACTTGGCAGCGACCAAAGAAGCGAAGAAGGGCGCCGTCGAGGGGCACTTCTATGGCGTGCTCTCGCTCCTCAATGACTAGACGACTGCTTGCCGAGCCGCCACGAGCGCCACAGCACGAACGCTCCCATCAGCGCCGCCATTCCCACGGGTGCTCGGTAGATCGCTACAACATCGTAGCGAAACACCGCACCGGACGCGCCCAATGTAACGATGCCAAAGCAGATGATGACGAGACGCTGAGCGATGCGCTGCGGCGCGAACGCCGAGGCGACGATCATCAAGAGCGCGCTATGAAACAGCACGAAGCCGAAGTAGCCATTGCGTACCGACAGATCGAAGCTCCACCCGTACCGATAGTGCCAGACCATGGCGACGTGCGCGGCGATCACGGCGACGACTCCGCGCCAGAAGCGCCGTGGCCACGTCTTCAAGCTCGACACAATGACGGTCGTCACCAGCCCGACGTAACCGATGATCGCCAGGACGAAGGTGATCGTGATGGCTGTGGAGTCCGTGCCCAGTGGCGGTAGTTCGCTTGTTGCCTTCGGTGCCAGGTTGGGCTGCGCAACCACCAGTTGCGAGAAGCCGTCGGCGAGGTAGCGTGCCAGTGCAATCATGCGGTCATTGTGCCGCAGATAACTCGAGGCGTCGACGGCGGTGACGAGACTGTGGCAGATGCACGACGACGGAAGCTTGACTTGCGCTGCGACCGTCGCAACGATGGCACTCTCCTTGGAGCCCGGACCCTCAAGCCGGGTTGCCGTGGGATCGGCGAGCTCCAACATTGGGCGCGAGCGGATCCGAAAGTGGTCGCATGATTCTCCAATGCATAGCTCTCCAACAAAAAATTCGCCAAGCCCGTTGGGTCGTTTGCCTGTTCGCGTGCATCTGCTGCTCGCTGGCGCCCGCCCAGAAGCAAGCGGACCTCGAAGCGCTGGTTGCTGACTTTCACGAAGTCCGCAACGAGTTCGACCGCGCGGCTCGCAACGACGCTGAGATTCCTCTCGAGCTCACGCGGCGGGTACAAGAAGTCACGAACGCGATCGGTCGAGAAGGTCCTGCGGGGCAGAACTTCCTGTTCGGGCGGCTGACGCTGGACACCGGGGCCATGCAGGGCCACCTCGTCGAAGGGCTGTTGGCCAGCCACGAGCCACGCGTCTCGCAGCGCATCTACAAACAAGCGCAGCTGACAGAGAGGCGTCAGGCACCATTGGGGCGAGAAGCGTTCCAGACGTTCTTCGAGTTGGTACCGACGAATCACCTGACGATTCAGTTCGCGGACCTCGGGCGCTTCGTGAACTCGAATCCATCGTGGCGTCGCAACGGCGTCATGTCCTATCTCGCTAGGGTGCAGACTCTCGAGTCGATTCACTATCTCTTGGAATGTCCACTGGTCGACAAGCGTGACGGGGAGTACTCCGAGAATGCGGTGTTTGCGACCCTTGGGCACTTTCGTTCGCTGCTGCAAGAGCTCGAAGATCCGAAAGCGGTTGCCGCGGTCGCGACAGCACTGACGGGGAAGCCACGCTACTTCGCCAAGGGGGCATCGGCTTTCGACCCCAAAACGCAGACCGAAGCGACGCTCGCACTCGGTGAATTGGGTTACATCGATGTGGCTCCCGTGATGGCCCGCAACTTGGGGCACAAGCATCTAGAGTTGGCCGTTGCTTCCGCGCGTGCGCTTGGCAGCCTGCGTGTGGCTGCTGCCTACGAACCTCTCGAGAAAGCGCTGGGCGCACGCAAGAGCGCGGAGTTTTCTTTGGTTGCGCTGTACGCACTGTCGCGCATCGATGCAGTGCGAACCAAGCCGCTGCTGCTGGCGCATGCCAAATCCAAGGATTGGCGTATTCGCAGCGTGGTCGTTCAGGGGCTCGGTTTGGCGCAGGACCCCGCAACGGATGCACTTCTCTTGGAGTTCCTGACCGACGCCAGCTGGCAAGTACGGAAGTCGGCGTTCGAGGCTTTGGCCGCGCGGCCCACGCGTGAGTTCATCGGCGCACTGATCGCTAGCCTTGCGCAGCAGCGCGGCGCGTTGCGATCGCGCATCTACAAGGCGCTGACCATCTGGACGGAACGCAATCTTGGTCCCGATCCCAAAGCCTGGGAGGACTTCTGGAAGGCAGAAGGCGAGAAGTTCTCACTCGTCGACAGACCAGTCCCGGTTGGCCGAACCTATGTCGACCATGGCGACCCCAGTCTCCCACGCTATTTCGGCATGGAGATTCACAGTCAGGATGTTGCGTTTGTCATTGATCGTTCCGGCAGCATGCGGCTTCGCTACCTCGCCCCCGGCGAGGACGGCGGCAGCAAGTCGATGCAGGGGCTGCAGATGGTGAAGAAGGAGCTGTGGAAGACTCTTGAGAAACTCAAGGAGGCGCAGCGCTTCAACATTGTTGCGTTCGGCACGTCCTTCAAGCCGCTGTTTCGCCAACCGAAGAAGGCAAGCGGGCGTGGCAAGCGCGCAGCGGCCGGCTTCCTCGACAAGCTCTACGCGGAAGGGGGGACGAACATTTTTTGATCCGCTCGACCGTTTGATTCGCGACGGCAAGGTCGAGACGATCTACGTCCTTTCCGACGGCGAGCCGACGCTGGGGCGCTACGTTGCCCCAGAAGTCATTCGACGCGAGCTGCAACGGCTCAACGTCTACAGCCATGTCACGATTCATACGTTTGCGTTGGGTCGTTCGTCAGAGTTTCTCGAGAAGCTTGCGGCAGAAAACAATGGTGAGTATCGACGAGTCGATGTCCCTGCCGTGACGGCTGCAGTCCCAGGGGCTCCGGCGCATCGCAATGATCCGCGCCGCGGGCACTTCGAGACGACGTTTGAAGAGCGCAGCCCGTTGAGCGTGATCAAGCAACAAGTCTCTCGTGATCGCTACAACGGCAAGCACCACAAGCCCGACGACTATGACGTGACCAAGCAAGGTTGGCGCGTCTTCGTCCCGGAGTACTACGACGCGCAAGAAGAGTACGGCTTGCTGGTTTGGATCGATCCCTCAGAACAAGGACGCATTCCGTACCCGGAGGCGCTCACGGACCGCAAATTGATAGGGATCTCACCAAACGGGGCGGGCAATACGCAGTCGATGTGGGTGCGAGCCGGTCTCGCACTCGACGCCGCCCATAACATGTCGAAGCGATTCATGATCGACAGCAAACGAATCTATGTAGCCGGCTTCTCCGGAGGTGGGCGCATGTCTAGCCGTCTCGGCGTCATGTACGCAGATGTCTTTTCGGGGGCGTTTGCGATCGACGGGACGGACTGGTGGGAAGACATTCCAGCCGACGAATCACCCGGCAAGTTCTTCGCTGGTCGCTATCAGAAACCGAAGGGCGCGATCTTGAAGAAAGCAAGAAGGGTGAACCGCTACCTACTGATGACGGGCGAGAACGATGCGAACCGTCCAGGCACCAAGGCTGCCTATCGCCACGGGTTCAAGAAAGCCGGCTTCAAGCACGTCAAGTATGTCGAGGTGCGCGGCAAGGGCCATGAGTGGCCGTCGCAAGCCGGCTTCCTCGCAGGGCTCCGTTTTCTCGACAAGGGTTAGCCCGTGCCTACAGTCCCCAGTGCGTGCGCCATACGAGGAGTTCGAGGTCGAGATCACGCTTGTCGATTTCAAGCGCGGCTGCCAGCTTCTCGACGACGGACTTCGTCGCAAAACCAGCAGCCTCAGCTTGGCGCACGGCGTCTAGCGAACAGTTCGCACGATCGGCGAGCTGTTGTTTCGTGATCTCCTTGAGTTTCCTCTGGTGATGGACGGGATTGCTCGAGACGCGAAGTTCGACATGGTCGGTCGCTTTGCGTGGGTTCACGATGGCCCCGTTTCCCTTCCACTGACTGCAAGGTTGCCGTTAGCGCGCGGGCATTGTTTCTACTTTAGCCGCTGAGAGCCCCGTTTGAATCGTTTCCTGCTACAGTTCTTCAGAGTCGCAAGCGCGGGCTTGTCAGTAAACGACCGTAAGAAGGGGCGGCGGGATGCGCATACTTTGGACGATTGCGTTGTTTTGTGTCGTTTCCCCGGTGGGTGCGCAGCAGGCGGCCTTCTTCGACGAGTTGACACCGCTCTATCCCGATGTGTCTGCGCGCGGCGCCTCCGAGTGGCACAGTGACACCGCGCGTGGCGTTCCCGTTGGCGTGCACGTCGTCGTTCGTGACCTACCGCCGGGTAGTGTCCTCAGCTGGCAACTCGACAACGTACCCACAGCACGCGCGTACAAGCTGTTGCCGGTCCCCGTCGAGCAGAACACCGGTCTCACCGGCCGCACTGAGGCGTTCAAGAGCATCGAGAATCCGCACGTCATTCGCGACGCACCGTTCTCGGTTTACGAAGTGCTCGAGCCGTGTGTAGGGAGGACGATCGTCGCCGCGGAGACTGGCATCGTTGTGCTACGGGTCGAAGTCGACGTCCCCGTCACCGCAGCTGCCAGCGTCGCACGGCATGTTCTGCAACTGCGCTGTGGGGAGTGGTCGCAGTCCTTGCCGTGGAACTGGACGATCTATCCGGTCACGATCCCGCCGCCGACGTCGCGCAGTCGTGGTTTCACGAACTGGTTCAGTATCGATCAGATTGCGCAGAGGCACGCGCTCGAGAAGTGGAGCGAGCCGTTCTTCGCCATGGTCGGCAAATACGCAGACCTGATGCATCGCAGCCGCCAAGATACGTTCTGGATCCGTTGGCCACACTTCATACGTTTCCGCAAGGGGAAGTTTGTCGTCGAGAAGGAACGCTTTGCGCGCTACGTGCGCCTGTTCCTAGATCGTGGTTTCACTCGTATCGAAGGGGGCCATCTCGCACGGCGGCACAAGAACGACTGGGATTCATCGCGTCTCGATCTGGCCTTTACGCGCGTCGACATCACCTCAGAGCTGGGCAAAGCACGGCTCGCGATGTTGCTGGACAGTATCCAAACGCTGCTCGCGGAAGTCCCAGCCGGTTTTGAGTACCTGCAACACCTGAGTGACGAGCCGACAGACACGAACGCCGCCAGCTACCGGGCGCTAGCCGCGTCGGTGCGCAAGCAGCTGCCGCATGTGCAGGTCTTCGAAGCAACGATGTCGCGCTCGGTCGTTGGTGCTGTCCAGCACTGGTGTCCGCTAGTGAAGGAGTTTCAAGAACACCGAGACTTCTTCGAAGAGCGCCGTCGCGCCGGAGAGTCGGTCTGGGTCTACACCTGCGTGTTGCCGGGTGGTCGTTGGCTCAACCGTCTTCTCGATCAAGAGCGCTTGCGTCCGGTCTACATCGGGTGGGCGCTGTCGAAGTACGATCTCGCGGGGTATCTGCACTGGGGCCTCAATCTCTATCGCCAAGACCCTTTTAAACACAGCATCGCACCGCACGAGAAGGGACCGCCGTACTTCTTGCCGCCCGGCGACTCACATGTCGTGTATCCAGGTGCGAATGGACCCTACTCTGGTCAGCGTCTCGAAGCGCAACGCATAGGCATGGAAGATGGCCATCTTCTCGATCGCCTGCTCACCGACGATCCACGCGCTGCACGTTGTGTCATCGACTCAGTGGTGCGTTCTTTCGATGACTACGACACCAACGTCGCTGCCTATCGCAGAGCCAAGCGGAGTTTGCTGCAAGCCGTTACCGGACAGGCGCCGCGCTACCTGAGAGTCCTGAGCTACAACATTCACCATGGGCGTGGCACCGATGGCAACTTCGACTACGACCGACTGGCGTCTGTGATTCGCCGCACGAATCCAGACCTCGTGGCGCTGCAAGAAGTCGATCGAAACACGCGCCGTGTCGACGGCGTCGACCAGGCGGCGTTGCTTGGGCAGAAACTGCGGATGCATGCGGCTTTTGGTGAGGCGATGCCGTACTCAGGCGGCAGCTATGGGGAGGCGATCTTGTCGCGCTTTCCATTGTTATCGAACGAGACTCATAAGCTCGGCTGCGCCGCCGGGCAGGAGCCGCGCGCTGCCCTGTCCGTGACTGTTGCGCCGTGGGGTAAGTCTGGGCCGACAGTGCAGTTCACAGGCACGCACCTCTGTCACCAGTCGCAACAGACGCGAACACAGCAGGTGCAGGAGGTCGTCGCAGCGATCGCCGGTTGGAGCGGGCCGGCAATCCTTGCCGGCGACTTCAACTTCGCACCCGATTCGGCCCCGTACGAAGTTCTTGCGACGTCGGAATCAGCGTGGAGTGATGTTGCGCGACGACTCGGACGCGAACAGCCGACGTTCGGGGCAAACCTGGTCAAGGTGCAGCGCTCGCAGCGCATCGATATGGTGTGGAATCGCCGAGGTCGCGGATTGATCGCGCGGGCCATCGAAGTGGTCGAAGAACCGCTCGCAAGTGATCACCTGCCGGTGCTGGTGGTGTTTGAGCTGGCTGGCACCGGCCAGTAGTGGTCGGTTTGCCTGTACTGCTATCGCGCGCCGCTGCGAACGTGTACAACTGCTTGCAAGTCGTGGCAGCCAAATGCATGACTCTAGCCGGAGGATGTATGCGAACTGGTCAGCTGTTTTCTAGCCGTGCACGAACACTACTGTTGGTTCTCATGAGTTGTGTGTTTCTCGGTGGGTCTGTCGATGCACAGCTGCCCGGTGTCTTGGACCCAATCTCCGAGAACGTTGCGGTCCCGTTTGGACTGACCAATCTTGCTTTCGGCGATGTCAATCTCGATGGTCTGCCCGATATTGTTGCGATTACTAGCAACCGCCTCGAAGTACGACTCGGTTTGGGCGGCGGCATCTTTGCCCAGTCGGGCACCTCGATCTTGCTTCCCAACGGGTGCCAGTACATCGAGCTCGCAGATCTCGACGGTGACAATGACCTCGATGCGATGATTGGTGCAAACCAACAGCTCGTCACGCGGCTCAACGACGGCTTTGGTGTGTTTGCCGCGACAGGCTTCTTCATGGCAGCGCCCCCTGACAGCCGGGCTCCAGCTCTTGGCGATGTGGATCTCGACGGGAAACTCGACCTAGCGCTCCCGGCGTTGGGATTCGTGCAGATTCATCTCGGCGACGGCACCGGCGCGTTCAGTGCGAACCCGCAGGTGGTGACGACATCCAGTCACACCTGGGGCACCGTATTGCTCGTGGATCTCGACGGAGACTCGGATTTGGACCTGGTCTCTAGCGCACCAACTTTGTCGCAGCAGCCACATCAGTGCAGCGTGCGACTCAACCTAGGTAGTGGCATCTTCGCGATGACCGGTCAGGACTTGACAGTGGGTCAGGGCCCCTACCAGATTCGAGTGGCTGACGTCAATGTAGATGGAGTCCTCGATCTCGTCGTCGCCAATAGCAATGACTCGAACATCAGCGTTCGGATGGGGATCGGTGGAGGACAGTTTGCCAACAGCGGTCCGGAGATCGCGGCCCCCCAGGGCTGTTACTCGATGGCTGTGGGTGACCTCGATAACGACGGCGCCGTCGATCTCGTTTCGGGACCAGTGTTCTCGCCGACCGTGTTAGTTCAGTTCGGCGATGGGAGCGGCGGATTCACGGCAGGACAGAGCTTTCAGATCAATCCATCCTTTCCGCTGACGACGAACTCCGGCCGCTTCCTGTATGACCTGCATCTCTACGATATCGATCTTGATGGAGACCTCGACCTCGGTGCCGCGATGCAGCACGGTTTCGGGAATCCACTGCCCATTTACCGTAACGGCTACGCCGGCTTCTTGCGCGGCGATAACAACCTCGATGGTGCGGTGAATCTCTCCGACCCCATCGGCTTGCTCTACTCATTGTTTGGCATTGGCCAGCAGTTGTTGTGTCTGGACGCAGCGGATGCGAATGATGACGGTGCGTTGAACCTCACAGATCCACTGGACCTGCTGTACGCGCTGTTCGGAACCGGTTCCCCGTTGCCAGCTCCGATCACGAGTTGCGGCTACGACACCACGATTGACGCCCTGCAGTGTGA
This sequence comes from Planctomycetota bacterium, assembly GCA_039028735.1. GTDB lineage: Bacteria > Planctomycetota > UBA8108 > UBA1146 > JAJFFE01 > JBCCHQ01. The sequence goes on from JBCCHQ010000019.1 coordinate 19,867, forward strand.
CGTGCGCGACAGCTGCCCCTAGCCTCTAGCCTCAATCCCTAAGCCCTGGCCCCCCCTTTGGCCCCTCGGCATCCGGACATTGCTCGGGCTCCGCGAGCAGGCTGAGATCTCGAACGAGAACTTCGGCCATCGTTTCCGGCTACTCCCCAAATCTCGCAGAAACCTTGTCCAGAAATCGCAGCGAACGACAAGCCCTTCATGAGCAGCAACCAGAAGGAGGGCACAGATGCCAAAGTTGCGTTTTCTCATCCTGCTTGCTTGGATCGCGGGGATCGGCGCCATCGCGCCACCGCCGGCCTACGGGCAAGTCAAACACTTCCAGCGTGGTGACGCCAACATCGATGGCTTCCGCGACATCAGCGATGCGGTGTTCACGCTCGACGCCCTGTTCGTTGGTGTCGCCCAGCTACAGTGTGAAGATGCCGCCGACGCCAATGACGATGGATCGGTCAACATCGGCGATCCGATCTACATGCTTGGTTCGGTCTTCGGCAGTGGACCGCCGCCGCTGACTCCAGTTGTTTGCGGCGCAGATCCCACAGCGGATGCAATCGATTGCCAAGCGTATCCAGGGTGTCCCCAGCCGCCGTTTGCGCTGTTTACGTGTAGCGCCATCGCGGGCGAGCCACCGTTCACGGTGGACTTCGACGCGACCACGTCGTTCGACCCCGACGGGACGGTTGTTTCCTACGCCTGGGACTTCGGAGACGGAGCGACGGACACAGGCGCCGTGGTTTCGCACGAGTACGACTGCTTCGGCGAGTTCACCGTGACGTTGACGGTCACGGACAACAGCGGTTTCACCGGGCAAGGTAGCAAGCCGCTCGCCTCGCTGCCGACGGTCTTCACGGTGTCGAGCGCTTTCGTCACGCTGAACCAGGGGGCGTCCGGCTTTGCGCAGGTGCACGTTTCCGTGCTGAATCAGCAAGGTGCCGGTGCAGTCTTTGCGACGCAGCTCGTGGGTGTGATCAACGCGGCAGCGCCAGAAGCGATTGCCGGTGAGACGCAACCCAAGATAGGCAGCGTCGAGAACATCGGCACGCCTTAGTCGCGGTGCGCTACGACGACGAAACGAATATCTCAAACCAGAAACGGAGAACGACCATGCGTTTGCGAAAGAGCTTCATCGTGTTGACCTTAATGGCAGTTTCGACCCTCGTGATGGCCGATCCACCAGACTTCGATAGCGGCTCTACTGGGGTGGACCTGGCCCTTGACGCGTCGATCTACACGCTGCCGGCCGGCATGGCAGAAACCGTGATTTTCGATCCAGCGGCGCTGGGTCTCGACGCCGACGGGGACAACACTTTTCACTTCACGACGATCGACATTCCCGCAATGAAGACGTTGGTCTTGCGCACCATCGAGATGCCGGAAGGCAAGCCGGTCGTCTGGTTGGCGTCGGGCGCAGTCAACATCGAAGGGACGCTGTCACTCAATGGTGCCGATGGTCACCACGCCAACGACGCGCATCTGGCGACGCCCGCAGGGGCAGGTGGCTTTACCGGCGGCGTTGGTGCTTCACCTACCGACGATCCGCATGTCGGCAACGGCCCTGGCGGCGGCGGTGTCTCGGTGGGCTCTAACGGCGCCGGAGCCGGCCACATCCTCGCCGGGACCAGCGTTAGCTCTGCGATGGGCGGCGCGCCGTACGGGAACCAACACTTGTTGCCGATGTTGGGAGGCTCGGGCGGCGGCGGCGGTGGCCTGCCCAACGGCGCTGGGGGAGGCAGCGGTGGAGGCGCGATCTTGATCGCTAGTTCGACTGATATCACGATCAACGGCACGATTGAAGCCGACGGAGGCGAGGGCGGCAACATCACGATCGGCGGTCAGCGCCGTGGCGGTGCTGGCAGCGGCGGTGCGATCCGACTGATGTGCGAGACGCTCGACGGCACCGGGACGATCAGTGTCGACGGTGGCGTTTCGTGGACCGCAGGATCTGCGGGTCGTATCCGTGTCGAAGCGTTCGTGAACACCTTCGGCGGCGCCTACTCCCCGGGTACCAGCGTCACAGCGGGCACGCCTAGCTTCGTCTTCAATCCCGTGAGCGCGCCAGCCGTGCGTGTGACATCGATCGGTGGGGTTGCCGTCCCGGCGATGACCACCGGCAGCTTCCTCACGCCTGACCTGACGATCGACGCATCCGTGCCGGTGACGCTGGACGTCGAGACGACGAACATGCCACTCGATGCCGAGATCACGATCACGCTGAACCCAGAGGTAGGGGCTTCGACGGTCGTCGTGATCGCGTCGGGTACACTCTCGGGGACATTGGCGTCGGCGACAGCAACCAGCGCTGCCGTAACGATCCCCCACGGCTTGACGCGCTTCACAGTCACTGCTGAGTGGACGCCGTAGCCGAGAAAGATTCTCCCTCGCTGCGGGCTTCTGGTTGGGGTGCCGCTCTCGGGCCCGCAGCGAGCTTCTCCGTTGGTCGCTCCGACGGTGAGCCGCTCTAATGCGAGATTTCTTCGACGCGAACGTCGTCGATCCAAACGGTTCCTGGTTGCGTCATGGTCAGTTCGAAGCGCAGGTTGTCGTACGAGGCCGGCACGGTGTACGTGTACTCGAACAGGCGCCACTCACCCGTGCCTGTTTCTGCCGGCGTCAGCTGCACCCGCAAAGGCTTGGGCATCACTTTGGGTTTCTCACTGGTGATCAACAGCGAAGCAGAGGCTCCCTCGTTGCGCAGATGAAAACTAACTTTGTAGCGTTGGTTCTCGGCCGCGGGTCGCAACTGGAAGAAACCGGGAGTGCGCCAGCCGCCGCCGGCGTCGACTCTCATCGCAGTCAGCTTCAGTGATTGGGCGCCGTCGACTCGATGTGTCGCATCGAGTGAGACCTTGTAGCTACCACTCTGCAATGGTGGAGCGTGGAGGTTCCAATTCACCGGCAGCCCCGCCTCCGCGACCTCATAGCTGCCGTTGAATCCAGCTGTGGCGTGCTTGTGGTTGACGCTGAAGCGTTGGCAGCCCGATGCCACTGCTGCGGCTAGGACTGCGGTGACGACGATCAACGCGACTCCGATCGAGATTCTCATGTTCAAGGCTCCATCTTCTGGTTGGTGGCATCCCCCGTCGGGGCGTCGCTGACCCCGCTGTCGCACCTTTCGTACCACTGTCTGCAGCTTCGCTGTAACACCAAGTCTTGCCCGGGCTTGCCCCCGTCGGGTTTGCGTACCGCAAGGTTCACGTCAGTGACAATCTTCGTACTGCCGTGGACATCCGGCGCTCTTGTTACGAAAGCGTTGCTGGCGCAGTCGGCATCGACCCACTAGTTTCGGGCTGGGCGTCGGGTGAACTCTAGGAAGGACACAAGATGTTGCGAAGCTGCTCCCTCGTTCTCGCTGCAATGTTGATCTGTTGCGCTCCAAGTTCCCTAAGGGGACAGACCACCCTCTACTCCGTTGCCAATAATGACGCGCTGTTGCGCACGTTGAATCAGGGCAATGGCGCCACGTTCCTGACGGTGACGATGACAGCGCCGGCACAGACCATCGACGGCTGCACAGGCCTCGCCAGTCACCCGATCACGAACGACCTCTACGTAGTTTTGAAGCTTGCGGGCCAGATGAACCGTAGCCTCGGCCTCGTCGATCCTTTGAACGGGATGGTGCAGGTGATCGGGGACCTCGGCGACAGGTTTTCGGGGATCACGTTCGATGCGGGTGGAGTCCTGTACGGCGTAACAGGGGATGGTGCCACGGTCCCAGAGACACTCTATACGATCAATCTTGTGACTGCTGCGACGACGCTGTTCCAGGCACTTGGCAATGGTGACGATGGAGAAGCCATCGCCTATCGCACGCCGTCTGGGCTGATCTACCACGCCTCTGGCTTGGGTACGGCGATTGTAGAGACGAGCGCGCCGGGGGGCGCGATCGCCCCGATCACGGTGACCGGCGCGTCGTACGACGAAGTCCTCGGCTTCACGTACGACCCCACAAATGATCAGTTCTGGTTTTCGGATCTCTGCGACTTCCTGTTCATCATGACGCCCGGCGGTGCCGTCACGCAGTTCGGGATCTTGGACCATACGTCCAAGGGGATGGCCTTCGTGGGTGTGCCGCAATTGCCAAAAGACTTCATGCGCGGGGATTGCAACCTCGACGGGGCATTCAACATCGCAGACGCGATCTTCGAGCTGGGGAATCTCTTTCCGATGGGGCCACCCAACGTGCTCGAGTGTCTCGACGCGTGCGATGCAAACGACGACGGCAACATCAACCTCGCCGACCCGATCGCGATCCTGAACGCACTCTTTGGCGTGCCACCCATTTCTCTGGCGCCGCCGTTCTTCTGTGGGCAGGACCCCACGCCGGACCCGCTCGATTGCGTGTTCTATCCGATCTGTGGCGGCTGTTGAGCCGATGCGCTACCTGCGACCCAATTGGAATCTGCGTGGCTCTGACTACAGCGCGTAAGCGCGCCGGCAGATCGCGCCATCGTCGCCGCGGGTGAGCCCTGTGATCTCTGGAACACCGTTCGCCAGCAGGTAGGAGCGCGCCTCTTCGATGCCAGCACCGACTTCGTCGGGGCCATGACTGTCGCTGCCGAAACAGCAGGGGATACCCAGGTCGTGAGCCGCTCTCAGTAGCCAAGGTTCTGGGTACGGCGTTGCGAGCCCTTTGCGGTAGGCCGCTGTGTTGACGTCGAGGATCGCGTTTGCGTCGCGTATCGCGGCCAAGGCGTCGCCCGCCGCCGCTCGAATGCCGGGTGTATCCAGTGCAACGCCGTGAGGCGTGTTCTTGCGGACTAGATCGAGATGCCCGACGACCTCAGGCGTCAGCGCGCAAACCATTTGCGTCACTGCTTCGTAGTACGCGATCGTGAGGGACTCGAAGCCGCCAAGTTTCGCGGCTAGGGTCGCGAACACGTCCTTGTCACCGTCGATCGTTGTGCCTTGGACGTAGTGCACAGAGCCGACCATGTACTCGAAAGCGTATCGTTCACGATACCCTTGCATCAGCTCTACGTAGCGAGTGTCGGGGACAACCTCTGCTTCGAACCCTCGCAAGACAACAATCCGGTCGGCGAACTCATCGGACAGCCGCTGCACTTCTGTTGCGTATGCATCGAACTCTTGTTCGAGACGTGCGACGTCATAGCCTTTTTGGCGCTCACTGTCGTAAACGAAGCGTTCTTCGATGCGCGGAGCGTGTTCGGTGACTCCGAAAGTGTGGAATCCGAACGCGACTGCGGCTTCCAGCGTTTCGCGTAGAGTGCCTCGCGCATGTTCGCAGAACTCGCCTGAATGGCCGCCGTGTAACGAGACTCTATACACCGCTCGATCTCCGCGTGTACTTACTGACAGTCGAGAGAGTTGTAGCTCACGCAGTCGAGGATATCGGCAGTCGGGTCCAACCCGCAAGGACACAATGGCGCCGGCAGTGGGTGGGTCGGACTGCCAAACAGTGACGCGAGTAGGGCAATGGCATCAGCGATGTTCAGTCCACCGTCGTCATTTGCGTCGCAGGCATCTTCGCAGTTGGGTGGGGTACTGTTACCGCCACCGAACAGGAACCCGAGGAAGAAGATCACGTCAGCGATGTTGATGCTCGTGTCGTCGTTGCAGTTGCCGCGTCGAAAGCCAAGGCCTGGCTGTAGGTTCTTGAGCTGCGTCAGGTAGTCCGTTGCGAGAGCCGACAGGTTGCCGCCGAATCCACCAAACTCCCAGGATTGACAGATCACGCGGCCGCGACACTCTTCGTCTGGCACATAGTAGATCGCTGTCGAGTAGGCCGCTTCGCTGGCCAGCGGATCGGGCGTCGCATCGGGGTTGTTGACCCAGATCACACCGGCATTGGCCCCTGGGATGTCGACTGCGATCGGTTGTGTCGCCTGCGTCGGGAGAATGCGATCTGTCGAGTCGTTGCCCGCCGCGACCAGCGGATCTGTGTTGTCTTGGTAGTAAGGGACAGCTGTCAAGGCAGTGAAGTCGAGCCCATCGTGAGCCGCTCCGTTCATCGAAGTGAACGAGTCGTCTCCGTCGAGTGTGAAAGGGGACGGAGCTCCCGTCGAACGCCCCAGTACGCCATCGTAGTCGGCAAAGCTGGTCGGAGGATCGAAGCCCCATACGTCGCTGCCTTCGACATAGACGGAAACGCCGCTCGCCAACAGATCGATCAAGATCTGTGCCTCTGCCTCCTCTAGGCGGTGATTGTCTGGAAAGGTGCCGAGCAGAACCCACAACGTGTGCGAGCGACCCAGCTGCGCCGTGCAGTCGAAGGCGAGTAGGTCGGAGATGACCAGCGTGTTGCGGTTGATCGGTGGCGCCAAAAGGATGTTGTTGAGGAGAACTTCGCTGGGGATGGCTTCTTGGTACCCGGGCGGCCGCTGCACGTTGTTTGGCGGCGCGTTCCAGATGATCTCTGTCTGATTCGTATAGACCGGTAGGTAGACTTCGGCCGTCGTCGAAACCGACCCACCGAGGCAGCAGTTGGCTGTCCAAGTGAACGTGTACACTCCGGTGTCGGTGAATGGTCCCAGCGTTATCGACAGCGTTTCGCAGGGCCCAACGAAACCAGGAATCGTCTGGTTCTCGAGGTCTTGGCCCTGTGGGCTCGTGACCACCAGCTGCGCTCCTGTTGTGCAAAACTGCGCGTCGACAGCGACCGCGATCGTTGCGTCATTGCAGTTGGCATCCATCGTGATCACGGGTTCGGGGCATGCCGTAGACGGGCTAGCCAGCAGTGCGAACTCGTACTCGTTGCGGCCCCCGCATGGGAAGCCGTGGTAGATACTCTGTCCTGAATCGTCACCGGGGCCGATGAACAACGCGTAGTCGCCGCACGGAAGCTCGATGGCTCCGGAGAAGGCCGGCGCGCAGTTGCCAGTGGTTACGACGAGTTGCGAGATCACCGAAATCGTCTCGCAGTTCGTCGGGTCGACGATGAACGAGTTCAGCGGCAACTCGCCAGAGATGATCCACGAGATCGAAGACGGCTCGGTAAGCGTGAACGACCACCAGTCACTGTCTCGGTTGTTGTCGTCGGCCCAAACCGATCCACAGCGTGTTGTGCCAAAAGAGATTGGCTCGAACGCTGGCACCGGTAGGTTGCACCCGTTGTTGGTCGTCTGACCGCAGGTTTCGCTTTCCGGAGTACCGCCGCAGGTGACATCGCAGCTGCTCGTAGGCAGCGTCGTATTCAGAGTGACTCGATACCCGGTGTTGCCAGTACACGGATAGCCGAAGTAGGTGTCGCCGATGCTCAGGGGGCCAGTGCCCGTCGTGACGAGTACCAGATAGGAACCGGCAGCCAGCGTTGCATTGATCTGCACGGGATCGACCGCGCAACCAATGCCGTTTTGCTGTTCGATGACATCGATGAACCCCGGGAGGACCCCACAGCGTCCCAGGACCACTTGGGCTGGGAATTCGGATTCCACGGTCAAGGCCACGGTCGTTCCGACGGGCACTGCGAACTGATACCAGTCGAGGTCGCGGGTACCGTTGTCGGCGAAGACGGTGCCGCAGATGGGCGTGCCGTCGGTCGGCAACGTGTGGAACGACCCCGTACATCCGTCGTCGGTATTGGTGCCGCAAGGGTCGGGTTCGGGTGTGCCAGAGCAAGTAAGCGTGCACGGCGGTGGCGCAGGCGCGATGTCGAGGGTCAGCAGATACTCGTTTGCCGGATCATTCAGCGGAATGCCGTCGCTGGTGAAGCCAAGCTCTGCACTGCCTGGGATCACGGCGAGGATATACGTCCCGCCGGGGAGCAAGGCACCAATCGCTGCGGTCGAGCAGCGGACGCTCTCTTTCTGATCCAAGATGCCGGCCTGGCAGCTGGTGGGGCGCAAGTAGAAGAGGGCTGGGAACTCGGCCGTCAATGTGGCGTCGACGAGATGGTCCCCCGGTGGCACCGTGAATTCGAACCAGTCGCTGTCACGATTGCCGTTGGCGGCCCAGACGGTGCCTCGAACCATCGCACCGTTCGCAATCGGTTGAACCTGGAATGGCGGGCCCTCGCAACCAGCGTTCGTGCTGGTCGGTAGTGGTTCGTTCTCGGCCACACCAGCCGCTGTCAGCTGACACTGAGGAGCGCAGTCAATCGTCAGCGAATAGTGATTGTTGCTGCCGCACGGGACTCCCGAGAACAGGCCGAAGCCGTTGCCAGGATCGTTTGCGATGAAGATGTAGTAGGTGCCTCCTGGGACAGTCGCACTCACAGTCGCTGGCGTGCAATTGCCGTGATCGAACGCGACAGCGAACGAGTCGAGGCCTGCGCAATCGCCTCCCAGTGGTGCAAACAACGCGATGACTACCGGCGCGTTGGCTACCAGTTCGGCGGTGATCGTTGTCACCTGCGACAGTTCCAGGCGATAGTAGTCGGTGTCACGGCTGCCAGCGTCGGCCCAGACCGTGCCGCAGTAGGTTCCGCCGCAGTTCGCGTCGACGAAGTTCATCGCGTCGAACGGCGTGACGTTGCAGCCGTCGTTGTTGACCTGGCCACAGTTCTCGCCCTCAGGCGTCCCGGTGCAGGGCACCGCGCAGTTGCCGAACGGAGTCGCCGAGTTCTGTTCGAAGGGGCCGGTACTGGCGAAGTTGACGAGGACGCCGGCGCTCGGATCCACAGGGAGCGGCAAGGGGTGGTTCGTGGTCAGCGACGACGGTGCGGTGGCGGTGACCGCAACCGGCACCGATCCCTGGTCGGCAGTGTTCGGACGATGTGTTCCTGGTGAGGTCCCCACCCCTTGCCCGAGCGCGGCGTTGGTCGTCACCGCGACCGCCGCAAGGGCATAGACGAACCCGACGGCGAACCGTTGGCAAAGCGTCATCTCATTTCTCCTCGTGCGCACAGCCCAGCTCCGGGGAGTTCCCCGGCGTCAGGATACAACACCTACACTCCAGGAGAGAAAGTTTTACCTGCACAGTACTTAGGAGCAATCACGATGGTCGCTTGCGACTCGGGCAGACTGGTCTATAAAATGGACCACAGGCAATCCGCGGTGGGATTGTCGCTTCTGGGAACCGCCAGTATCGCCTGAAAGGAGTGCTACATGACCCGTCTCCAGCTACTTCAGACAGTTGTTCTAGCCGCCGTCGCGGTGACCGCTGTCGTCTATTGGGTGGATCGCGCCGTCGCGACTCAGCCCACCGCAGCAGCCGAACTCGCCGGGAGGCTCGATCGAGTCGACGACAGCATCGAGGCGTTGCAGCAAAGCCTGCAGGAACTGAGCGCTGCGTCTGCGGCTGCGGCCGCTGTCCCGGCACCAGCAACAGCGCGTGTCTCCGATCGTGAGCTGTCGGAGGAAAGCTCACCAGATGCCCCGGCGTCAGGTGTTGCTGCAACAAGTACGCCAGTGACCGATCGCGGCGAAAACTCGGCGATTGCCGATGCAGCCACCGAAGAAGAGTTCCGGCGGCTGCTCGACGCGATGCTGAGTGGCGACGGCGATCAGTTCGGCGCCGAAGAGCAGCAGCGCTTTTGGGAACTGACCCGCACGCCGTTGCTCGCGAAACTCCTGACAGAGCTAGAATCAGAAGTAGAGCGTCGCCCGCAAGACGAGGATCTACGGATGGAGCTAGCCGATATGTACGTCGCAAAGTTGCTGTCGGTTCCGGCGGGCCCCGAGCGCGGCATTTGGAGCAACAAGGCCGAAGCGCAGTGGCGTCACATCGCGACTGAGAACACGAGCCATTGGGAGTCGCGCTACCGCGTCGGCGAGAATCTCAGCTACTACCCGGCATTTCTGAACAAGACCGAAGAAGCGACGCAATGGCTCGATGAAGCGTTGCAGCTGCAGCGCCAGCTACCCGCCGAACCGCGCCACGCGCGGACGTACCTGCGCCTGTCGCAGATGTATCAGCAGCAGTCCAAAATTAGCGAAGCCCGCGCAGTGCTCGAAGAAGGTGTCGGACGTCACCCTGCTAGTGACGAGCTGCGCACCGCCTTGCAGCGGTTGCCGGCGGCGGACGCAACATCAGGCAAGGAGTAAGCATGCAGCCACAGGAAGCCCGCAATGATCTCGACTACATCAATCGAGTGATCAAGCAGACGCAGCTGCGGATCGATCCGCACGCCTTCCATTGCGTACACTGGGGCGTGATCGTGTTGCTGTGGTACCCGCTGCACAATTTGCTCCAAGACCTCGGCCATTACAGCTGGCTGATTGCATTGGCCGTGGCGGCACTCTTGCTCGGCTTTGGTCTCAGCGCAGGGCGGGAGATCTTGTTGCGCCGACGCCCGCGAATGCCCGGTGAAGACACGCATGTGGTCAAGCAAGTGTTGTTGATCGTCTACTCGCTTGTTTTCGCGGGCAGCGCTCTCAGCGCGTTGGCGCCGATGCTGGGCTTGATCGACGGTCGCAACGTGCCGCTGATCTGGGGGCTAGTCTATGCCAACATGGCGTTCATGATGGGGGTGGTCTACACTCGCGAGTTCTTGTTCAGTGGCGTTGCAATCTTTGGCGGTGTGATCCTGGCCATGATCTTCTCGGAGTACAACGGCTACATCTTGGGGGTGTTCATGGGCTTTGGGATGATCGTGCCCGGGGTTATCGCCGAGCGTCGGGTCCGACGCATCGTGGGAGAGCACGTTGCCGAACCCGCCTGACGCTCAACCAACGCATGATCCGTTCGACACGATGCTGTTGTCGCAAGCGCGACTCGGAGTCATCTCGGTCCTGATGTCCCGGGCCGAAGCGACGTTCACCGAGCTGCGGGAGCTCCTCGGGCTGACTCAGGGTAACCTGGGAGCCCATCTGCGGCAGCTCGAAGAGGCTGGCTACATCGCCGTACGCAAAGAGTTCGCAGGCCGCAAGCCGCGCACGAGTGCCCAGCTAACCCAGGTCGGCCGCGCAGCCTTCCTGCGCCACCTCCAGCGTTTGACCGACATCGCCGACAACTCCTAGCTCGTCGTGCCACGACGTCGAACCTGCCAAATCGTGACAAAAAGTTCCGGCAGCAGCCCCTTCCCAAGTGTAATCAGTGTTAGCAGGAGGCGCCGACAAGACCCAAGGGTCCGACAGAGCAAGGCCAATGAAGCAAGAACAACTGCGCGAACTGATTCTCGAGTGGCAAGAGCCCATCTACAACCTCGCTCGCCGCATGCTCGGCAATGACGCTGATGCAGCCGATGGGACGCAGGAAGTCTTCTTCGCAATTCTGCGGAAGATCGACCACTACGACCCAGCGCGGCCGTTCCGGCCGTGGCTCTACCAGGTCGCGCGCAATGTATTGCTTAATCTGATCCGTGATCGACAGCGAGCCCAAAGTAAGGAGAAGGCGGTTGCCATGAGAAGCGTGTCGGACGCCAATGAGTCTCGGGAGTGTTCGGAGCTCAGAGAGGTGATCGAGACGCAGTTGGGTCAGATGTCAGGGGCCGACCGGTCGCTACTCCTCTTGCACTACTACCACGACGTCACACAAGTTGAGCTGGCGAGCGTCCTCGAGCTGCCGCGGACCACGGTGCAGTCGCGTTTGCAGAAGTGCCTCGCGACCTTGCGGGAGAAATTGCGTAGGCACGGCTACGCACTGCCCGCAGCCGCCGTGATCGGCGCCATGCAGAGTGCGCCGGCCGCTGCTGTCCCGCCGACTCTCTCGGCTGCGCTTCTCGAGAATGCGCTCATCACCACCAATAGCTCCGCGGCAGTTGGCCTCGGATTCACTCTGGGAGATCTCGCCATGAAGAAGGTTCTCGTTGCGGTCGCTGTCGTACTTTGTCTCAGCGCTGGCTCGACTGGTTGGGTCATCGGCAAAGGCAGTGCGAGTGCTGGGCAGAAGTCTGCCGGCGAACGCGACCGAGCCGCGGGGATCGATCGATCCGAACTCCAGAGAACCGTGCTTGCCCTCGAGGAGCGGGTAGCAGCCTTGCAGCGCGAACGTGATGCGCTGCGTGCTCAGGCTGCCCACGCTACACGGGCGGCAAGTGTGCAAACCGATTCCGAACTGAGCGAAAGCGTAGCGGCGTCTGTGGCAACCGGCGAACCCGCCGAAAGCAATGCGATGAGCTGGGACAAGTTCGCGTCGCTGTTTGCGACGCACTACTCAGATCTCGCGACGATGGTCGAAGGCGGCCCGCAGTCCCTCGGCGCAGCCGAGCAGTCGAAGCTGTTTGAGGCCGCCGGCGAGTTCATGCGAATGGCGGGCATGGCTCGGCAGGCTTCGAACTACCCGTTGTTCGACGAGGAGATCTTGCTAGGGCTTACTGGCGCGCTGTTTGAGCAATCTCTGGGGCTCTCGGCGGAACAAGCACGTCACCTGCAGGCAGCAGCGCGAGATGAATTGCGGGACCTGTCACGAGATGTCGAACTGTCCGACTTGACGCCGATCGAGCTGTCGAGCCTGCGCGAGGAGTTGTTGCTGGGTGTGCAGTCTTCTGCCGAGGGATTGCTGGATGAGGACCAGCGCGAACGTTGGCAACAGCTGTCGGTAGCGGTCGATCATCTGCTGGCTGGAAATCGTGCCACCAAGACACGGCGCATTGACGACTGGTCCCCCCAACAGTTCGAAGACTTTGTCACCAGCGAATGGCGGCAGGCGTTCGGGCTCGACGACGAGCAGCTGCCGCTGGTGCGTCCGCTGACGGGGGACTGGCTGCGACAACTCGACAACTTCTTTACCAGTGGGACCGCGGTGGCAGCAATGGACTCGACCAGTTCAGAGTACCGTGCTGCACAGCAGGAGATGCAAGTAGCCGTTGAACGGCAGTTGCTGGCCTACCTCTCGGGCGATCAGTTGGACACGATCCCGAACGCGATTCCGACGATCCTGATCTTCGTCAAGGGTACAGGTGGCGACACCAGCTCGGTCGTTCGTGGCCCCGGCTTCTAGGTCCCGCTCGAGGTTGTTGATTTTCCTCAATCCCCGAAGAACTCGGAATACCTGACCGGCCCTTTGCCCATCTCATCTATGGCGGCGGGTGTCACCGCGAACGTCGCGATGCACCGTCGGCGCCAAGCGAGGGCCGAAGGGAGCAGGGATGAACCGAGATCGACATTGGGGCATGGCACTACTCATATTCGCCATGGTGCTTTGCGTTACGGGAGTGCCGGCGCAGCACGTGCACTACTGGATCCTCGAGGACGGCGACGCTGCGCCGGGTAGTCCCGGCGACACACTGGACGACTTGAACACACCTAGCATCAGTCCGAACGGCGACTATGTCGTCTATCAAGCGGTCACTGATAGCAACTTGGACTGCTTGTATCGCAACGGCCAGTTGCTGGCGCGCGAAGGGCTGCCGATCGGCCCGGGAGGACCGCTCGTCACAGACGTACTGCGCAACCAGAGCTTCCGCTCGGTGCGCGACAACGGTGATGTGTTATGGGAATGCAACACATCCATTGGTGTCGAGGCGCTGGTACTGAACGATACGATCTTGCATAGAGCGGGAGATCCACTCGCAGCGGTACCGGGGCTCTTTCACCTGCTGGTGTCATCATCGAACCTGCTCAACGACGGTCGCATCCTGTACGGATCTGTCGCGTCCGATGGCCATTCCAGAATCATCTTCGACAACAACGTGATGCAGTTGAACAGCCAGTCGCCGATCGTGACGGGTGTGCCGATCGTCGGTGGAGCGTTGGACGGTCTGCAGTGGAAGTTCAATGAGCAATTCGTACGAGTGCGCGTCAACAGCAGTGGTGACATTCTTTTCCGTGGCACGCTCTCTGGTGCTGGCGTTTCGAACTTCAACGATCGTGTCTGGGTCCTGAAGCGCGCGGCAAGTCCCGAATATGAGTTGCTGTTCCGTGAGAATGTCGACTCCTTTCCCACGAATCCCACGCTCCAGGGCAACCTTGCACCACCGGTAGGATTCGTCACACAAGGCAATGCCCTGACGATCTCCGACAATGGAGACTGGGCCATTCATGTTCACTTCGACATCCCATCGGTCAACTTCCTCCACATCAATGAGGGGATCATCGTTGGAATGGCGGCCATCAATGGCGGCGCCCCGACGCTTCTCTACCAACGCGGCCAGATGATCTACCCTCAGAATGCGCCTGCAGGTTGGCTCGGCGATATCACCCATGTTCACATGAACGGTAACGGCGACCTGATGATCACCGGTATCTTCCACGGGCGCCCAGCGCTGTTCCTGTGGCAGAGCGGCGTCGTCACGCAGCTGTACGACTATCCTGATCCGATCAACGGCGACGATCGGTTCGCAGCACTGTTCTCGTCAGTGCTCGCCGACGATGGACGAATTGCATCCGAGGGCGTTCGACAGTTGTTCTTCAATATCGTTGGCGACGGCATCTATCGCACTGAAGTACCGACACTCCAACCGGTACGGGACCAGTCTTGCCAACCGCTTTCTGGCAGCCGCATCCGAGCTGATTGGACGCTGCCGACCGCTGCCAGCTACAGTTCGATCGAGATCTCCATCGACGGCGCGCTACAGGCTACCTTGCCCGGGACCGCAGACAGCTACACCAGCACACCGCTTCCTGCCAACGGTAGTGTGCGGCTGTCGATCGTTGGTATTGCGGGTGCCGACCGCTCGCCGCCGAGGCACTGCGATGCCGTGTTGGCGTTGTGCGATGGGCCGACCGACCTGACGTGCCTCCATGAGGGCGTCTGCGGCGACGACAGTGGAGTCACTCTGACCTGGACGAATGCAGCCGCCTACACGGCACTGTCATTCGAGCGCGAAGACGTGCTGCTGGGACAGGCTGTCGTGATTCCGGTGAACCCTGCGCTCGAGACGTTTGTCGACACAACGGCCATCCCCGGGACGCTGTATGAGTATCGGCAGTTCTTCCGGTGTAGCGGCAGTAACGCCGACATCGAGGCCGGCTCTTGTGGTGCGATCTACTTCCCGGGCATCGTGCCGCCGGTGACGGGGATCGCTTGTGGCAGCTCTGACTACTGCAACAACCTCGTGACGATCTCCTGGACGACTCAAGGTTTGCCCTATGACGCAGTGACTCTCTACCGCGACGGAGTCTTCCTCGCTGACGTCACCCAGTTGACCAGCTACACAGATACAGTGGTGCCCAACCTATTGCTGCCGACGCCTGTTCAGTACGAGCTGGTGTCGGAATGTGGGGGTGCTGTGGGTACGATCTCCTGTTCGATCTTACCGTTCTTCGAAGGACCCACTGACATTGAGTGCACTGGGAACGGCTGCGATTCGACCGTCGAGCTGTCCTGGACCAACAACGCCCAGTACAGCAGCTTGACGCTGGTTCGCAACGGCACGCCCGTGTCTCCGCAGCCCTCTCCTGGCGATACAACCTACGTTGACGGTCCGTTGCCGGATGGCACCTATGACTATGAGCTGACCGGCGGCTGCGGACTGTTCTCTGAATTTGTAACGTGTACGGCGTCGGTCGTGGCGCTCCCACCCACCGAGTGTGGATCGTTCCTTCGTGGCGACTGTAACAACTGGTCGGAGATGACCGGCACCGTCAACTTGGCCGACGCGATCTTCATGCTGTCGGTGCTGTTTCCACCTCAAGGCTGCGTACCGGATACGGACGGCGTACACGACGCGGCGCCGGAATGTCCTTTCGCCGACTGCATGGATGCCTGCGATGCCAACAACGATGAGACATTCAACCTGGCGGACGTTGTGTTCCTCCTGGGGACGTTGTTCCCGCCGGGTGGCTGTGTCATCGACACGGATGGGATCCCCGATCCTGGAGAGTGTCCATTCCTGCAGCTTCCCAACGCCCTGTCCGGTTGCGATCTCGATACCGATACGGCTGGTAGCCCCAACCCGCCCACCGATGCACTCGATTGTGAAGGGTATGTGTGTCCATGAATTTGCACGAGAGACGCCCCGCCTTGTTGCTGTTCGTTTCGCTGTGTATGTTGCCAGTTGCCGCCGACGCGCAGATCTTTCCGAACGAGTCGATTGTCGACACGGCGGTTGGCTATCCAGCCGACGCGGTCAGTGGAGACTTCAACAACGATGGCGCCATCGACCTTGTAGTCATCGAAGGCTCGTCTGGGAACCTGATGGGGTACGTCTATCCGGGCGCGCCTGGGCTCGGGTTTGGTCCACGCGTCCCGCTGGACCTGTCGCAGTTGCCAGCGCCTGCCCGATTGCTCGTCGGTGACTTCGTCACCGATGGCTTCGTCGACATCGTTGTCTTCGACACGATCTCTGGCGCCACGCTGCTTTTTCCGAACCTTGGCGCGCTCACGTTCGGCCCTCCGATCCTCGGATCCGGTAGTGGCTTCACGACGGACGCTGTCGCAGCGGACTTCAACGGCGACGGTGCGCTGGACTACCTGACACCACTGACCATCGCGCAAGCGGGGGCAATCCGCTACGGGGACGGCGTTGGAGGTTTCAGCGCTGGGCCGGTGCTGCCGATGGTTGGCTTTCCGCGCGCTGTCACACTTGGCGATCTCAATGGCGACGGCGCCGTTGACCTAGTGTTTGGCATGGACGCCGGCGGTGGGGGCGGCTTTCAAGTGCGCCTCAACGATGGCTTCGGCAGCTGGCCAACCACGACCTTCTTGGGAGGCACTCAGAGTGCCACGTCACTTCTGCCCGGCGACTACAACAACGACGGACATCTCGACATCGCCGGGACAACCGTTGGCTTCAATGCAGTCTTCTTGGCGCTCGGTGATGGACTGGGCGGGTTGTCGGTGGTCGTCAACCAATGGGTTGGCAGTGAAGCGTTCGGTGGCGTCTCGGCTGACTTCAATAGTGACGGCAACCTGGACGTCGCTGTCTTTCCTTCTGTCAGTGAGATTCAGCTCTACAGTGGCGATGGCCTCGGTGCTCTGACGCTAGCAGAGACGATCCCGACGACAGGTGCGCCGCTGCAAGGCGTGGCGGAGGATCTAGACGGCGACGGGGACTACGACATAGCAACGACCAGCATCTTCCAAGGGCAAGTCGGGCGCGTTGCCTTCTACGAGAACTCGACCCTTGCAGGCGGCACTGCGTTCGTTCGCGGTGATGCCAACGTCGATGGCACGTGGAACCTCGCAGACCCGATCAAGGTGCTGGGTTTCCTGTTCAGTAGCGAGCCGTTGGATTGCGAGAGCGCAGCCGACGCCAACGACGACGAGGGGATCAACCTCGCAGACGTCGTCTATTCTTTGACGCAGCTATTTGCGAGCGGCCCACCGTTCCCGACACCGACGACTTGTGGCACGGACCCGACTTCCGGCTCGCTGAGTTGTGCCGGTTTCGCGGCCTGTCCGTAGATCGCCGCGACTGGCGGCCCGAGAACATTCCGCGCGGTAGGCATGTCCCAGAGCCTGCGATGGCCCCGCGCGGGATGCTCTTGCGCCGCTTCGTCGACTGACTACGGAGTCTCGAACAGATTCAGCAACGAGGCATCGCTGGTGTTCTTGGCTCGTTGCAGCGCCGTGCGGCCATGGTTGTCTTCGGCCGTGCGATCTGCGCCGTGATTCAACAGGAAGGCGACCACGTCATGGCGCCTGCCACTGGCAGCGATCATGAGCGGTGTTTCGCTGTAGTGATTGGTCTTGTGATTGATATCAGCACCGCCGTCTACGAGCAGCTCGACACATTCTAGGCAGCCTTTGCGCGCAGCTTCGATCAACGGCGTGCGTCCCTGCTTGCACGCGATATCGACCTGCGCGCCACGATCGATCAACAGTTGCACGGTCTGCTCTTCTCCCTCGGCGAACGCCCGATGCAGTGCGGTGACACCGACCTGATTCACATGGTTGACGTCGACGCCGTTCTCGAGCAAGTACACGACCCAGTCGTCGAAGCCCATGTGAGCGACGACCCCCATCGCGTTGCGGCCACCCTTGGCCTCTGCATTGACATCTGCGCCAAGCGCGACCAGGCGCTGACCCAGTGGTAGTCGATTCAGGATCGCACAACTGATCAAAGGCGTATCTCCAGAGTCGGAGGCGACGTTGACGTCGGCACCGCGCTGCAGCAGCAAGTCGATGACGCTATCGGACCGCATCGCGATCGCGATCATCAGCGCGGTTGCGCCGTGATCTCCGCGGGCGTTCACGTCTGCACCGTTGTCTAGGTAGTACCGCACCATGTCGACGTTGCGTTGATCGATGTGTTCGCGCGGAATCGCCTGCCCGAGGGTGACCGGAGGGCCATCGGCCCGAGCTCCGACGGTCGCGTCCGCGACATCGGACGAACAGCTCGCGAGCAGCAGCAAGGTGGGCAGCAAGCAGATTGCCATACGCATGTTTCATCTCCTCGGAAGTGTGGGTTCCTTGAGATGATCGGCTCCTGAGGCGCGCCTGGTTGAGGGGAGAAGGCTATCGCGATCGAGGCGCCGGTAAGTGGTTTCCCGAGATCAGGATCCGTGGCGCGAGTTAGGGCGTCCACGATTTGGGCAGTGCGGCAGTTCGCGCGACACGAGCGCTCGGTTCGACTTACGACCCGAGAGCCGGCGTCGCGTTGGTGGGCTGAACTGTCTGGCAGTCGATCTCGCTAGGTCGTCTATGGGGCATTGCTCGAATGTTAATGGGCGAACTTGAATTGACAACTATCGTCAGCGATCATTGACGGTTCATGGCATCTACACCCTGAGTCCATTTGCAGTGAATTCAAGCAGGCGATCGCAGGCCATTGGCGTGGCCAGACGACCTGCTTACCCGCCCGAGGAAGGAACGTCGCGATGGCCACCTACGAAGTGAGTACGACGCCGCAGGATGAAGACACGACCAACCGAGTCGAACCCAGTACCGAAGCTGATAAGTACGAAGTCGTCGCCCTCAACGTGCAGGTTTCGAAGAAGAATGCGAAGGGCGAAGTGGTGTCTTCTGTGTCGTTCAAGACCGAAGCGGGGGACGGCGAGTACAACAAGACCGTGTCGTTGACGACTGATTGCACCGATGACAAGGTCAGCTCGGCGACCGCCAGCGTCAAGGGCGGCAAAGATAGCAACGCTGACGTAACCCTCGCGACCAAGGTCGAGTGGACCGATGATGACGAAGCGGACTGGGAAGCCGACGGTGACATCGGCGCTCCGTCTGGCCATCCGTAGCAACAGCGGCTAGCGGGGCGCACCTATCCATACGAAGGGAGCCCAGTAGTAGGGCTCAGGGTGTTTCGCTCTCAGTTGTCTCCGGGCGTCACGAAACGCGGTCAGCCGTGCTTCGTGGGCGCCCGGGGTCAGACCTGCATACAGCCCAGACATGAGCGTAGCGGTTGTCGTGTCGTTCACAGGCCAGAGGCTCGCGATCACTGTGGGGCAGCCGGCGTACTGCAATCCCAGCGGCAGCGCAAACAGGCCCTCGTCCCCCTGCAGCATCCCCAGTCGGCTACGGCACGCGCTCAGGACGACCAGCTCACACTGTAGGAGTCGTGTTCGCCAGTGGAGAATCAGGTCGTCGAGGTCTAGATAGCCGTCGTCGGCGAGCGTTGGGATCGCAGGTCGGGTGAGGGCGATGCGGCCGGCTCCCCAACGTCCTAGTTTGTCGGGTATCTGATGCGTGGCGATGTGCAAGACCCGGGCTTGTTGCGCTTGAGTGAACAACGCGCTCTCTGTCGCTGCGTCGCCGATCAGTTGCTTCACCTGCGTCTTCGCTGCCACTGGCCCATCGTCGAGGGATGCGATTGCGGTTGCGATGCTAGCTGCCTCACGCCGAGCGCCTGGCAATGGTTCCAGCTCTAGGGTCTCGTGCGTGACTCCGACCATGAGGCGTTGTAGTTCGGTCGCTGGCGAGTCGAAGCCGAGGCGCAAGCCAGCCAGCTCCTCGCCTGCTCCGTTTGCCACCGGCAACTGCACTTGCAGTGTAGTCCCGGCGCGCCAGACCTGGAGCACCAACTGCGAGCTCTCGCCATGAGGCAGCACTTTCAGATCAGTGCGATGGCGCGGTTCGACGCCGTTGCATCGCACAATGACATCGCCAACCTGCAGGCCGACGCGTGCAGCGTCGCTGCCACGGTCGACTGCCCTGATCGTAGCTCCAAGATTCGGTGGCGTGCTGGCGTCGGGGCGCACCGGTGTTGTGTAGTCAGGGTCTGCAAGGACGAGAACAGAGTTCGGTAGATCCATCGCTCGTTGCTCTTGGCGGCGCCTGTGGCACCACTCGAACACGGACCCGGAAGTGCCATACGTCACCATCGGTCCCATGTCGATCCAGAAGCGCGTGCTCGCTGCGTCGTCATCCGGCTTTACTACCAGACTCTCGAACGGTAGTAGATGAAGCGCCTGGTGGGGTACCAGATAGACGAGCGAGCAACTCTCAAGCTCCTTCCAGATTGTCGCGGGAAGCAAGCACTGAAACAGTTCGTGTCCCAGCTGCTCTGACTTGGCCTGGCTCATGTTGCGTGGGATTCGAAGATCCAGGCCGCGCGTCACCCCGACATCTCGAGTCAACTGATCCAGGTAATGGTGGACCATCGTCTCAGCATGTTCCGCGGTGAGTGCAGAACCATCGGGCAGCTGCAGTTGTGCAAGCTGCGTCAAGGCAGGCGAAGCGTCGCCTCCGCTGTCGCCATCGGGTCCGATCAACAGCACGAAAGACTCGCGTTCACCGAGCAGGAAGAACAACAAGCGCTCGTCGGTGCGGAGCATACGTCGAATCTCTCGCGGAGCGGCCGGTGTTGCAGTTTCGATGACGTCTTTGACCAGCTCTGCACGCGCGCGCTGCGCGTTGCGCAGTTCGGCTTGCGCTTGTGTAACGGCGGCAGGATCGCTGTTGGTGCCCCGTAGCTTGCGTAGCATGCGCAGCGCCGCTTCGCAACGGCTCACGACCTGATCGATCTTGCTCAGGGTCGCGCCATCGTTACCTCTCTGCGCTCGCGTGCGAAGTACGTCGATGGGATCGATGCGATTACTGTCGAGGAGATCCAGCACGCCGCGCGCGCGCGCGAGCTCCAGCTGTTCAAACGCTGCTTCAGGCTTGCCCAACCGCAACATGGCACGTGCAAACCCTTCGTACGGATCCCACCGTGGGTCGGAGCGCAGTCTCTGGAAGTAATTCGCTCGCTCGGTGGCGTCCAGTGCCGTCGCGCCAGCACGCTGGGTCTCGACGCCATTGATCGACTCGCGGTACAAGGTCGCCGCCGCTTGCGGGTCGGATAGATGGTGCAACATTAGGTCTGCCAGAGACGCCAGCGGGGCGAAATTCTCATAGGACGGCAGTCGTCGACCCATGGCGACGGCTTGTTCAAACCTTTGGCGCGACCGTTCGAGGCGTGAGTCGTCCTGATCGCTGCCGTGCAGGTCGCGATTTCCAGCGGCCTCGATCATCAATAGGCGCACCTTGTAGCGGTGATCGCCGGGCAGTAGCGGGTCGATGATGGCTCTTGCCTTGTGTCCGGCAGTCAGCGCTTCACGAGGACGCTGTAGTCTTAGCTGCACCAGCGCCACATCGAGCCACAAGACAGCGACCGAGAGATTTGGATCTGCTTCGTGGGGTGCACGCAACGCGAGGGACTCTTCGAGGGCTGCAAGCGCAGCGTCGTACCGTCTGAGCATCCGCAATGCGGCGGCTCGACGCTGCAAGGTGTCGGCCCAGAAGTCGTAGTTCTTCGCCGTGATCTCGTCACGTTTGGCGAGAACTTCATTGAGCGTTGCCAGCGCCTCGTCGCCGTTTCCAAGGAGAAGCATGCAGTTCGCGAGCTGGCTGCGCACAGTGCGCCTGCGGGGGCTGTTGGCAGGCAACAATGCCAAGCTCTGCTGATAAGACGCTGCGGCATCCGTCGGCCGCTGCTGAGCATCCTGGGCAACTCCCAGTTGGTAGTAGGCGGCTGCCTGTTTGGTCAGCGACAGCGGCAGCTGCGTCGCAATCCTCACAGCGTTCTCACAGTGCGCGAGTGACTCTGCAGGTCGACCTAGCCGTCTGAGGATGTCGGCTGCCTTGTGATCGGCCCACATCGACTTCTCCGCAACGAACTTCGCGGGGCCATCGCACGATTGCAGCTGCTCGTGTGCTTCCCGGTACGTGGCCACCGCCTCTTCGAGCTTGCCGAGGCGCCTCTGGCATGAGGCGATCCACGAGTAGAACGCGAGCGCATTCATCGTGTCGCCAGCGTCAAAGTAGGCCTGCTGGGCGACACGAAAGGCAGTAAGCGCGTCGGCGAACTTGCCTGCCTTCGCGAGAGCGTTCGCCGTGTCACGCAACTGAGTGCGCTCTTCTTCGGTCGGCACGTCGCCAAGGCTTGGGGCTGGGACAGACGGCGTGAGCGTAGTCGCGCACAGCAGGAGTGCAAGGATCGCACGAGATAGACGGGGTCTGCATGTTGGCATCGTATGCCTCCGAGAGAGCCTAGTCGTCGATGGTCGGGACGTGTTTCTTGACGGCCATCTTGTTGTAGCGGTCACGAAAGTCATCGGCCATGAAGTGCTCGATGAGGCGTAGCGCGGCTTCGGGTTGATCCATCGGCACGAGGTGTCCGGCATCGAGTACCAACAGCTGCGTGAGGTTCCCGGCGAGTCGCAGATGGCCAAAGAGCTTCTTCATCTTGTCGTCCATCCAAGGCAGCCGTTGGCATTCATTGAACTGTCTCTGCCGGGGCCATTCGATCTGACTCAGCCACGCGTCTGTACCCATGAAGTTGCAGTCCATGTCGTAGATGCCGTTGTAGATCAGGACGCGCATGTTCGCGAGCAGGCGGGGGAACAGTTCGGCCCGGGAAGCTTGGATGTTCGACTTCAAGTTCGCCGCGATCGCACTCGAGCGCGTAGCCCATGGCACTGCAGCCGGGTCGACATGGAGGCTGGACTTGACGTCGTCGCGTCGCAGGTAGCGAATCAGGGGATCGTAGTCGTAGCCCTGCGTCGCACGGATGTCGTAGGGGTTGAAATGCTGGCTGATCGCTTCGATGTAGTTGATCAAGACCGTGCTCTTGCTGTCGGCTTCCTCGGGGTCTCTTGCGAAGGCGGCCACGATGTCTGCGTAGTATCCGTCGGCCTTCTGCTTCTCGTTGAGTCCGATCAACCCGTGGGCGTAGGCGTAGTCAGCATCGAACTCTTGCTGTACCAGTGGATTGACCCAGGCGTTCCCGAGGCCGATGCCGCGCAACGGAATGGGCGAGTCAGTGGCTGCATTGTCGAGGATCTCTGTGGCGAGCTCTGGAATGTAGTGACCAGCGTACGATTCGCCGAACGATAGAGGTCTAGCGAACGAAATCGCGGATAGCGATCGAGGAACAGCTGGAGGCCTTGGTAGAGTTGCGTGGTAGCGATCTCTTCGCTTGTGACTTCTTGGTCTTTGTTCACCACCGACAGGCCAACACCGGCAGGTTGATCGATGATCAAGTAGTTGGCGACTTTGTTCCACGAGTAGGGGTTGTCTTCGATTCGAGTGGTGCCGTTCTCGTTCACCAGGCGGTAGGGCCCATTCTCCATGAACAGACCAATCAAACTGGAGGACCCCGGGCCGCCGTTCAGCCACACGATCAAAGGGTCACTCTCGGGGTTGCTCTGAGATTCGAACAGCCAGTAGAAGAGCTTGCTGCCTGTTGCCTCATCGACAGGTAGGTAGCCTGCGAATTGGCGCTCGCGCACGGGCCCATACTCAGGGAGAGACACAACGGCCTCAGGCGCGATAGCTACCGGAGGCGTTTTAGTGACGGGGCGTGGTGCGTCGCAGCCGCTAACGACGACTACAGCAAGAAGACTCCAAGCCAGCACGGACCGCGCGTAGCGATGCAGCACAGCGTTCCTCTTTCGTCTAGGTCGCTTGGGGCTCTTCGCGTCTCACCCGATCTGCGGGCGGCATCTTCCGACCGGAATTCGCAGTCAAGTTAACTCGAGAGCCACGATTCGACCTTAACGGAATGAAGCGACGCCAGCAAGGATCCGCGGGGGGCACGTTGAACCGTTGGCTCGTGGTTACGCAATCCATCGCGCCCCGCGACGAAATGGCGGTTTCGGCCAGCCCCGCGTTCGATCAGGGGCAGCCCAGCAGGCAAGCAGGTAAGGAGTCGATCGTGGGGTCGCTGCCGCAGCTCGCGTTGCCTGGGCTGGGGAAGATGGGGCAATTGACCCCGGGCGTGCAGCTCTGGGGAAACAAGATGTTCAGCACGAAGACGGCATCGGCGATGTCGGTGTTACCGTCGTCGTTGGCGTCACACGCATCCGCACACGCGAACTGAGGGCAATCGATCCCGGGGGTACAGCTCTGGGGAAACAACACATTCAGTAGTCGGACGGCGTCGGCGATGTCGGTGCCACCGTCGCCGTTGCAATCGCCACGTCGAAACAGCTCGTCGCCGCGAAGGGTCCGTAGGTAGGCCAGTGCGATGGCATCGCGGTGGATCGCTGGGAGCCCTCCGAACTCAAAAGACTGTGAGATCACCCGGCCTCCAATCCAAGCCGGACTATCACTGTAGTACAAGATGCCTGTTACGTACGCGCCTTCGGGCGCCGTCGGGTCTGGCACTCCATCATCGGCGTTGGTCCACAGCGTGTGCCCAGACGCATCCGGGATCTGATCGTCAATCATGGGGTTGCCAGTGAACGCGGCTGGAACCAGGCGATCGGTGGAGTCGTTGCCGTTACCAAACATGGGGGCCGGGTTGGTTCGGTCTTGAGCGTAGCGTACTCCAGGAACGGTTTGTGGCTGGGCCGGGTGCGTTGCGCTATCGGTGTTGAAGACCGAGAGATCGACCAACGGCGTAGAGCCTCCCGTCAGGAAGGTCAATGAATCGTCGCCGTCCACGGCAGCGGGAAGGCCACTCGCCTGCGCCAATGCGAGATTTCCTTGTACGCCATCGAAGTCGTAGAACGACGTGGGCGGATCGAAACCCCAGAAGTCACCGCCTTCGTTGTAGATCGAAGTTCCAGCTTGCACCAAGTCGGCAAGCAACGTGCCCTCAGCTAGTGACAACGCGCGATTGTGGGGGAACGTGCCGCCAACGATCCATAGCACCGTGTCTGGATCGTTGAGGAGTCCGTCGGTGACACACGCTTGTTCATCCAGCGAAACGGTGCCGGGAAGAACCAGAACGGATTCTCCCGCGTTGACGAGCGCCGCCTGCAGTGCGGCGGTGCTATCGACACAGCCGCGCCCCCCAGTCGCAGCCGATTCGAGGGAAACAACAACGCTGTCGGGTTGCGTCCACGGAAAGAGCCCGACCGTGCAAAGGGGCGTTGTAGCTGTGACGCCACTGCTGCAGAACGCCGTTACCTCGACACGATAGGCGCCGCTGGCGAGGCCACTGACGACAACGGATGTGGCGCTGGAAGCTGAGATCGGCCCAGCGATGGACCCGCTGGCGACGACCACGTTGTCGCCGTCGAGTACCTCGTAGCTCGCCGACAACAAGTTGACAACGCTCGTGAATTCGAACGTCAGATCGCCTGTCGCACATTCGTGCGAGCAGCTGCCCATGAGAGGTGGACAAGACGCG
Organism: Planctomycetota bacterium; assembly: GCA_039028735.1. GTDB lineage: Bacteria > Planctomycetota > UBA8108 > UBA1146 > JAJFFE01 > JBCCHQ01. Next base: position 45,095 of record JBCCHQ010000019.1, read on the forward strand.
ATCACCGGCGTCAACGTCAAGAGGTAGTCGTTGGCTGTCATGCAGGGATAGCCGCCGAAGGTTGGGCCTGTGAGCGGATCTTCGGTGGTCAGGTAGACGACGTAATCGCCGGCTGCAAGGGTGAGAGCACCCGTAACGGTGGCGTTGCAGTTCTGATCCGCGAACAGCTCGCTCCCTGGCACATCGAGCATACTTGCCGGGCACGCCGGGAAGTTGGCGATGCTGCGGATCACGGCACGAGTCGGGAGGTTTGCAATCAGCGCTAGCTCGACATCGGTGGGCTGCGCTAGTGCGAACGAGTAGTAATCCTGGTCGCGAGTTCCGTTGGCGTACAGCTGACCGCAAGCAGGGATGCCGAGTGTGAGTGGCTCGGGCAACGACGAGCCGATTGTTGAGCTGCACCAGTCGCTCGCGTCGCTACCGCAGGCCTCGGTCTCGTTGGTAGCGCTCACGGGGCACACCACAGGGCAGGGTGTGCTACTCACTGGCGCGGATGTCACGAGCAGCGAGAAATCATTGTCGAACCCGCACGGGAAGCCGCTGAAGATCTGGCCGGCAGGTGACATCTGAAAGGGGTCGGTGCCGGGCGTCGACACCATTACGTAGTTGCCCGGCGCCAGGGTAATCGTCAACGCGTCGGGGACGCAGTCGGAGCTCAGCAGGAATTCGTTTGTGATCAGCGACTGACCTGACGCGCAATTGTCGTCGCCAAGTAGCAGCCATTGAGGCAGTGTCGACGTCAGTTCGATGGTGATGTCTGCGAGGGCGGGGACATGGAATGTCCAATAGTCGACGTCACGGGTCCCCGCGTCTGCAAACGCACGTCCACACATTGGCACGCCCAGTGTCATGGGAGTGGCGGTCGCGCAGCTTGCCGAGGACTCTACGCCGCAAGAGCCAGGCTCGATGTCGCCGCTGCATGTCAGTGTGCAACTCGACGTCGCCGGGCTGGAATCGATCCGAAACTGATACTGATTGGCGGGATCGGTGCAATCGAGTGGGAAGAGCGCAGGGCTCGGCGTGTTCGTGGATATGAAGAAGTAGTAGGTTCCATTGGGAACAACGAGAGTCGAGGCAGCTGGGTTGCAACCGACGCTTCTGTCGTTCTCGGGCATGAACGAATTGACGGTGGGGCAGCCTGTCGGCAGCAGAAAGTGGATCGATGGGAATTCGGACGCGACGACGATGTCGAGTTGTGCCAGGCCTGTCGGGCTGTTCACCGAGAACTCGTACCAGTCTGTGTCTCGAAAGAACGCGAATGTACTTGCGGTGCCGCAGACCAGCTGCCCGAGCGTGTAGGGTTCGAAGGCTGGCGTGAGCAAGTTGCAGCCGCCGTTCGTGCCGGTCGAGCCCGTTAGGCAAGGTTCATTCTCGGTTGTGCCGGTACATGGTGGCAGGCAGTCAACTCCGGCCCCGAAGAAGTCCAGGTGGTAGGTGTAGGCCGCCGCGCAAGGATAACCTGAGAAGATCGGACCCACGCCGTCGGCAGTGGTGACGATCGCGTAGTACGTACCCGGCAAGACGATCCAGGTCAGTTCAGTCGGTAGGCAATCAGCAGCGGCCAGTTCGGTACGGAGCGTTGCGAGCGTCGAGCAGTCCGCGGCCTGGTCGACGGCCAATGACAAGGAGACCGGCATCTCGCTGCGGATCGTGATGGAGAGGCTGGTGACTTCCGTGATCGTCAGTTCGTAGTAGTCGACGTCGCGCGTGCCATTCTCGGCGAAGAGTGTGCCGCATAGCGAACTGATCACGCCAACCGTTTCGGTGCCGTCAGGGCCGCACTCGACGCTACAACCGTCGTTGCTCGAGTCTCCGCACAGCTCGATCTCCGCAATCGCGCCGCTACAGTCGACGGCGCAGGGCCCGAATGGCTGGGCACTCAGCGCGCGTGTTGCGCCCGTCCGACGCAACTCGACGAAAGGCGCCGTGGGCCATTTAGTGACTATCTCTGAAAGGTCGGGCGCCACCTGCAGCGTAACCGGTGGAGCCAGCGGCGACGAAGGTTGCGACCAGGCACTCGTAGCGAACACAAGGCAGACCCCGACAACCCAACATGTGATTTTCACGGCGCTCTCCTCGTGTTCTCAGATTGCAGAGCCCTGCTGCATGCAAGGGAGACGCCGCCGGTTCGGGCCGCGTGACGAACAAACTGAGAATCGCAACCCGCGGGCTGCAGTGGGGGAGGACGAGCGCTAGCGCCGTGAGGTTGCCTTCTTGGTGCGTTTCGTCGTTTTCTTGGTGGTCTTCCTCTTGGCCTTCTTCGTAGCCGTCTTCTTGGCGACCTTTTTCTTCGTGATGGTTTTCTTCTTGGTGACCTTCTTCTTCGTCGAGCGGCGCTTTGTAGTCTTCGTGGCTACTTTCTTCTTTGCCGCCCTCTTCTTGCTGCCCTTCTTGGCTGACGCGGGAAGCTCGGCCTGGTAGTGCTCGAGGAACTGCTTGACCGTGTAGCCTTTGATCGCGTCTCCGATTACTTCGAGAGGCATGTCTTCCATCTTTTTGACTCGCACGCACGATTTGCCCATGTCGAGGCGCTTGCCGGTCGCCTTCCAGGCTTTCACGAACTTGTCGACGCGAGACTTCTGTACGTAGAGACAGAACAGGTAAATCGAGACGTTGTTCTTCTGAGACGCGACCGAAACGAACGGCACGGGTTGGCTGGCGTCACAGTGATACCCGTCGGGATAGACGCTGTGCGGGACGAAATAGCCGAGCATGCCGTACTGCAGCCCTTCGGCGAAACCCTTGCCGAGGTTCTTCTTGATCACTTTGCGCACGGCTTCGACCATCTTCCGTCGATCTGCAGGCAGAGACGCGAGGTACTGAGAAACCGTCGTGGCGTTGCTCTTGACCAATGTCTACTCCGATCGTGGGTGAGGGGCTCTCGCTTTCGAGAGGGTAGCCGACTCGGTGACGGTCCGTCTACCGCAAGACGCGCTCGAGCCCGTCGAGGATCAGGTTCAGACCGAAGTCGAAGTCTGCCAGACCATCGTGTTTGCCATCGATGACTTGTTGGGCCATGCCGTTGAGGTGCGGATACTGCGCAGCCGGTATCTGTGGCAGGAACGACTGCGCCACGGTCGCGTACTCTTCAGGCTGAAACGGGAAGTTGAGTTTCTGGAGCGTGAAGCCATAGATGTGGTTGTCGATGGCATTCCACGCGTGGTCCGCCATTGCATAGGAGAAGCCGGCGTTGCGAAGACAGCCAATGGTTGCGTCAACGTATCGCAGGCTTGCCGGGCCCACGTTGACGCGCGACAGTAACAGCATTGGCGCCCAAGGGTGGCGCAACAGGGTGTCATGCGCCGACACAGCCCGCCGCCGCATCGCCCGCTTCCAGTTGTCGCCTGGGTTGTTGCGGTTGATCTCGGGGACGGCAATCTGGCCGATCACCAAATCGACGATGCCATCCAGGATGTCGTCCTTGTTGGCGACATGCTTGTACAAAGACATCGCCTGCACCCCCAGCGCCTCGCCGAGGCGACGCATCGACAAAGACTCGACGCCGACTTCGTCGGCGAGCGTCAGAGCGGCGTGTAGCACGCGGTCTTGGCTCAACCCCGGCCGGGCTGGCTTTCGTTTGTCGCTTGCCATCGAAACTCTCTCATCTTGGGCCTTGTCAGTTTCAGCTTACGGTGTAAGCTTACGCTGTAAGCCTGGCGAGGTCAACACCGCGGGCAGCAAGGTTCAGCAAGCGTGTCAGCATTCGGAAGGTAGCCCCGAAATGGCAGTTATGGCGAACAACTCCAGCAGCCCACCCAGCGCAGAGCCGGTGCCGTCTTCGGCCCGGATGCGGGCTGCTCACCACGAACGGTACGGTTCTCCGGACGGGCTGCGCGTCGTTCCGGTACCAGTTCCTCAGGTTGGCGACCACGACCTCCTCGTCCAGGTCAGAGCCACGGGACTGCATGTCGGCGACTGTTTCGGTGTTCGCGGCGCACCGTTCCTGATGCGGGCCGTCAGCGGTTGGTTCCGGCCGAAGCTCGGGATCCCCGGCTTTGACGTTGCCGGCGTCGTCGTCGCCGTTGGTGCACAGGTAACTCGTTGGCAGCCCGGGGACGAGGTCTTTGGTGCCTGCGATCGTGCAGGTGGCTGTGCCGAGTTCGTGTGCTGGCACGCAGACCGATTCGCGCAGAAGCCTGCCCGGCTCTCGTTTGCAGAAGCAGCGGCCCTGCCAACGTCGGGATTGGCAGCCCTGCACGCGCTGCGCGACGTCGCCCAGATCCAGCCTGGCCAGCGCGTCTTGATCAACGGTGCCTCGGGAGGCGTCGGACATTTCGCGGTGCAGATCGCGAAGGCATTCGGGGCCGACGTAACCGGCGTCTGCAGTACGCGCAATGTAGAGATCGTCCGAGAGTTGGGGGCCGACCAGGTGGTCGACTACACCCGCGAAGACTTCACCATCGGGTCACCTCGTTTCGACGTCATCTTCGACAACATCGAGAATCGTCCGTTGGCCGCAGTCCGGCGTGCCCTCGCCCCAGAGGGGATGCTGATCCTGAACAGCGGGACCGGCGCGACTGGGATCAAGATGATCATACGGCTGCTGCACCCGTTGTTGCTTTCACCGTTCGTGCGCCACAAGCTACGTCGCTATCTATCGACGCCAAGCCACGAGGACCTTGCAGTGCTAGGAGGATTGGCGGAGGCCGGATCACTGCGACCAGTGATCGCCAACGAGTGCCAGCTGACAGAAGTTCCGCACGCGCTACGTGCGATCGAAGAAGGCCACGTATGTGGCAAAGCTGTCGTCGTGCATTAGGCTACGAGGGTCGCTAGCGTGGTCGGCGGAGCACGGTGTAGGTCCCGAACAAGTCTGTGGCAAGATCCATCGCTCCCGGCCCTTCGTCCCAGCCGAGGCGCCTCGCCATCTCCCGCGTATTGCGGTCATCGTTGGCGTCGTACTCGAGCGTCTCGAAGCCGGCATGTTCGATGTCTTCGCGGCTAAAGGGGCAGCGTCCGTCGGCCCAAGGGATGTACTTCTCGGGGTTCTGTGCGGGGCAAATGTTGTAGATCACGACCAAGCCGCCGGGATTCAGTGCACCGTAGAGGGCCTTTAGGTATGCAGCGTCGTTCACGCCCAGATGCACGAGCAGCCGCGGGTCGACCTGGTGCCCTGGATGGATGTAGCCGCGCTTCAGCGTGTTCTTCGACGAAATCAAGTCGTAGCCTTGGCCTACCTCAGCCACTGCCTGTTTCTCGGCGGGCCACTGCCCATGAACCAGTGTGACACTCCCATCGGGACCGTTGGCGTTTGCAATCGCTCCTTGGTCGATCGGCTGCGAGTAGAGCGCCACGAGCAGAGAATCGACATCGACACCGACTGCATGCACACCCAGCGTCGCTAACAGACGAAGCTGTCCGATTGATCCGTAGCCAAAGTCGAGTACGCGTTTGTTCGCTGGGTCGCCGAAGCCGTAGGCTGCGGCGATGTCGAGCACGCGACTGTACGCGAGGGGGGTGCCGTACTTCGTCGTGTAGAAACGCTCGCCCTCGATCGTGATTTTCTCGAGCGCAGCCAGCTCCTCCGCGGCGAGAGTTGCTACCGCTGCCGGGGTAAGAAACGAGCGCTTCTTGTCGCGATAGAGGACTCGCGGCTCCGGTACCGGCAGGCCTCCGACAGCAATCAGGAACTCCTTCGCGAGTGGTGACTCGACGAAGGCGGCAAGAGCCACGGCCTCTGCGTGTAGTTGGGGGTGCGGAAGAGCCGCAGGTGACTCGGCCGCACGTGGGGTGTGCGAGCACCCGCTGGCGACAGACAGCCAAGCAACGATCAACAACAAATCGAATCGTAGAGTGCTCATGACTCGCTCTCTGTCAGCCGGGCCTACAGCGCGTAGATGGCCTCTCGTGCGTGCAGTGGACAGTATAGGAGGAGTCGCGGGTCGACAGCTACCCAACATTGCCAGTACGCTGGCCGCCAGGTACAACGGTAGCTACCAGGGGCGTTCCATAGAGTAGAGGAGTTCTTATGGTCCGTACGATTTGGCTGGCCTGCACTGCGATGATTTTCGTCGTTCCTCTTGCTGGGTGCGCAAGTCATCGCATCGAAGGTGTGCACGTGCGGCCGAGTAGCCAGTCCGCCGCTGTCTTGATGACGCGCGCACAAGATGTCTTCGATCAACACGGGTTGCGGTCACGGACCAGCGAGGGCTGCATGCGAGCGCGTCATGGCGATGACAATGGGACTAGCGCCTGGGTGTGCGTCAGTGAGGAACAACTCACCGATGGTCGACGTCAGATCGAGTTTCACTACAAAGTCTGGTCGTATCGCTCTGACGACGGCGCACTCGTCGAGCAGGTTCATGAAGGGCTACGAGCGATAGGTACCGCGGATTGAATGCGGAGGATCCGATGCAGGCGAGTTCATGGGTTCGTTGCTTGGCCCTTGTTGGGCTCTTCTTGATGCCGAGCGCAGCCATTGCCAAGGTGCCGACATTCACTCGGGGTGACTGCAATTTCGATGGTGTCTTCGACATCGCCGACGTTGTGCGTCTGCTTACCTTTCTCTACCCGCCGCCCGGTGCGATGCACCCAATCCCATTGATTTGCGAAGACGCCTGCGACGCGAACAACGACGGTGCTCTCGACATTGCTGATGCTGTGATGAAGTTGACTGCGCTCTTCTCGCCGGGTTCCCCCGGTCTCCCGCACCCCTACCCCGACTGTGGTAGTGACTTTGGCTTTGACGGCCTGACTTGCTTCGACGATAGCCCGGCATGCCCGCAGCCGCAGTCGATCTACCTATGGCCGTTGGTAGAGGGAAGCGGTACCGATCTCCCGGTGCAGGACTCCATCATTCGTGATACCGCCACCTGGCACGCCTTGTGGGCGCAACATGTCGCTTCACTCGTCCCACAGCCGCCATTACCGGTGGTGGACTTTGGTTATGCGATGGTTGTCGTCGCCGTGCGGGAGTCCAGCGACCCCGCTGCGTCGCTGCAGGTCTGGGGTGTCACTGAGTTTCACGGCGAGATCTCTTCCATAGTCGACCTGAACGGCTGCCCGGCGCCACCCGTGGCGACGCGTCTCTACTCAATGGTTGTTGTTGAGCAGACCCTCGGGAACTTGGTCGTCGAAGAGTACCAATTCTGCCAGTAGTCACTGCGGCTGAGTTCGGTCTCCGCCAGTGGGAGGAGCCGTCGCCGCGGTCAGCGGCGCGACCCCGACCCACACAGCGATCCCGCTGGTTGCCGGCCTGCTGTCCACCTACTTCTTGGCGACGCCGTCCTTCGCCAGATACAGCCACACGAAGCCATGCGAGTCAGTGCCGGCTTCGAGCGGTGAGAGCTCCTCATAGATCTTGCTGAACCGTTCGGAGATCTCGGCCATTTCCTTCTCTTCGTCGGCGGTCATCTTGTCGCCAGAACCGAGCTTCTCGAAAAACTTGTCCATCTCTTGATTGACTGCGTCGCGGTCCTTGCGCAACGCATCGCGCGTCTTGATCTGCTCGGGAGTGAGCTTCGGCTCTGGCCGATCAATCGAGCAGTAGTCACCGACGAGGAGATCGTTCCGGCCATCGTGGTTGTAGTCGACGACGAAGACCTTCGTGCGGCTGGCTGCGCGGACAGGCTGTTGCCCGACAGGGATCGACCCGTATTGGTTCTTCAGCGCGGGGACCAACGCGATGCCTTTCGCGAACTTCGGTGCGGTCTCTACGCCGATGTTCTTGAAGAAAATCACCGAACCATCGCCTGCGCCGGTCAACAGATCGCGCTTGCCGTCTTTGTCCCAATCTACGTGCACTGGTCCGGAATCGCCGCCGCCAACTTCGATCTTTGCACCAGCAGCGGTCAGCTGAGTGCGCTTGGTCGAGAACTTGGGGGTCTTGGCGTCGCCGATGTTCTCAATGAAGACGATGTTGCCGACAATGTTGCCGATCAGCATGTCGAAGTCACCGTCGCCATCGAAGTCTGTTGCGTAGGGTGCAGCTGCGAGACTCTGCATGTCCGGGTCCTGCTCGCTCTTCCACACGCCGCCCGCGTTGAGGTTGCGACCCGTCTCGTCCTTGAGGTTCTGCATCGCTTCGAAGCCACCGCCAGACTTGCCATAGAAGATGAAGATGTCGCCGGGCCAATAGTGCCCCGTGATCAGGTCTTTGGTGCCATCACCGTTCATGTCCACCAACTGGGGACAAAAGCCGATGCATCAGCCGGTCGGGACTTTGACGTCCTTGCCGCCAATCTGGAAGTAGCGATAGGCTGCATACTCGGGCGCCTTGTTCGTGCCGGTGTTCTTGTAGATGCGCAGCTTGCCGTCACCGAACTGACCGACCAACAGGTCGAGCTTGCCGTCGCCGTCCCAATCCGCGATGTACGGAGCCGCATGCCCGATTTCAGTGTCTACGAAGTCCTCTCCGGCGCGCAGCCGGGTCGGCTTTTGGAAGTGATCGCTGCCCAAGGCTGGGGCCGTCAGGCAAGCAAGCGCTGCGAGAGTAACTGCTGCGCGTCGGAGCGAGCGAAACATGAGACTCCTTTCGGGAGTTGGTCGTGGTCGCAACCCGGAGTCGGGTAACGCAGGCCGCATCGTACCGGCCGAAGAACGGCTGCGGTAGTCTGCTGTCTCGACGACTCGACACGCGCGCTCGCTGGGATTTCGATGGCCTTGTGGGTGAGTACGGATCGATGGCGCAGCTGCTACCCCGCGCGAGTGGTCGTCGCCTCGATCGTATTCACGAGCCACTTGTAGCCGCCCGCCTCTGTGAAGAAGAGGCGCTGCCGATGCTGCTGGAGCCAGCGGGACCAAGCCTCATGGGTTTCGAGCTGCTGGTCGGTGTAGCGCTCGAGCAGCCGCTGCCCCAACGCCGCGTGCTCCTTTGTCGCCAGTAGTTCGACGGCGCGCGACAGCATCGCGGGATCAGCGTTCCCAACGCCGAGCCAGCGTAGGTCCTCGTCGACTGCTAGCGTGTACCAACCGCTGGGACGAACATACGGTCGAATCTGGCGCAGGTACTCGATCACGTTCGTCGCGTCGTCGCCGAGCGGCTGCATCGCTTCCTCAGAAAGTAGTCGGCGTGCTGGGGCGAGACGATCGGGGTTGGGGAGTGGTTGCCGTGCCAACTCTCGGCGGTCGCGGTCAGAAATGTCTTGGCCCGCGTCCAATCGCTTCTGGATCGCAGCTTTGCGAGCGGCCGCTTCATTGCGCCGCGCATCGTACTGAGCCACGACTCTCGCGTAGCCGGTATCGCTGATTCGTTCAATGGCGTTGTCCAACGCCGACCTCATGCGGGTGCCACGTGCCTTGCGCGCGATCGGCGCTTGGCGATCGAAGCGATGGATGTAGTGGATCGCATTTACGAAGACGTCCTGCGCTTCCGCTGTCAGATAAGTCGGCGAAGCAGCAAAGCCCCAGTGAAAGAAGTTGCCGTGCCGGCCGAGCGCGACCGCCGCTGGTCCCTTCGAGTTGGTACCGCCAGAGATCCACTCGGCATCCGGAGAATCCAGGAATCCGGCGTCTCGCGCTACGACGCCGACCAGTTGCCCTGGATGCGTCAGGAACCCCTCGGTCTGCACTCGCCACGTCGGCATCGTTGCTGCCAACTTGCGGCCTTGTGGATAGTTGGCGTACGACGAGGGCGTGCGCCGGTCGATTACGGTCAGTTCCACATTGTTCGGGGTGCTGAAGATGTCGTGTTGCATACGCATCCCGTGCGCATGAGCGTCGAGGCACATTCACAACCAATCGAGCTTCAACCCGAGGCCGTCACTCATTGCCGGTGCGATCTGGCCGACCATCAGGGTTGCCCGATCGAAACTCTTCGGCAGATATACTGCGGGTTCGTAGAAGCGCTCGCCGGTTTCTGGGTCTGTGCCGCGTTTGGCCGGCTGCAGAGGCTTCGGCAGCGCATCGAACACCGTGACATCCATCTGATCCGATTGCTCGGCGCGATAGTCAGCGGCGTAGACGACGGCTACTTGCTCGAAGCGTGCGCGCAGTAGTTCCGTGAACGCAGAAGTGCGTTCCTTGTACAGTGTAACGACACGCTCATCGTCGGCGTCCGCGAAGCGAATGGTGGGCGCCGCGGGATCGTGACCGACCAGCAAGATGCGCAGCTTGCTCTTCGCCAAGGGCGCAGCCGTGGGCTCTTGCGCGAACGTGGCCGAAGTACTCAGCGCGAGAACTGCGAGTAAGAGCAGTAGTGAGCGTGCCGTCATGAGGACCTCTCTACTTCGCGAGTAGTCCAGTGATTGCCC
>JBCCHQ010000020.1:0-54523 GCA_039028735.1 Planctomycetota bacterium
CTCACGTAAATCTAGGCACAGCACGCCAGCCTTTCCTGACGGTGGTTCATCATTCGTGATCCTTTTCTGCCGTATGTTGTAGACCATCCTAGCACCAGTTTGCGAATGCCTGATCCATATGAATGGCTGGGAATCCTGCGCCGTTAGCTCGGAGAGTTCTTCTGCGGCCGAACGTTCACCGCTTTGGTTGTTCCCGTTGCTGTTTTGGTTACTGCTACTCTGGCGCGACTCGGCACGCTGCTGCAGCGCCTCGCGGATCTTCTCCCGCGCCTTCTCGAGCGCATCGGCTTCTTCCTGCTCAGCCTCGACCTCGGCGCTCGCCGCCGGATCGCTGGCTTCGGATTCGCTCCCCTGCTGGCCATTGCTCTGATCGTTCGACGGTGAATTCTGCTGCGAGGTACGCTGTTGTGAAGCTTCCTCGGCGCGTTGTGCGGCCTCGGCGGCCTTCTGCAGCTGCTCTGCTGCCTCATCGAGTGCGCTCTTCTCTGCCCCCGACTCTTGGCCACCGGCCGCTTCCTCGGCGCGTCGCGCCGCCTCGAGCTGCCGCGCGAGCTCCGACGCCTCGTCGGCGCGCTGACCACTCTCTTTGCCCAGCTCGGACCACTCTGAACTCGACGTCGCGTCGCGCTCTGACTTGGCACCATCGAGCATCTCTTCGCGCTGCCGAGCACTCTCGCGCGCGGCCCGCTCGAGGGCGCTGACGGAGTCTGCCAGCTGCTCCAAGCTGCGTTCGGCTGCCGCTTCGTTCCGGAGCTGTTCAGCCAACCGCTCGGCCTGAGACTGCATTTGTGCAAGCGTCTCAGCCGCCTGCTGATCGACCTGCGAATCGCTCGAATCACTCTGCCCACGCAGCTTCTCTTGCTGCTTCTTCAGCTCGTCGACCGCCGCCTGTGCATCTTGGATCGTGCCGACGTCGCCTTCGGAATCCTCCCATTGCTTCGTCGCATCACGCAGCTCTTGCTGCTTGTCGGTCAACTCGGAAACGGCCTCGCGTTGGTCGCGCTTGCGCTCCAGTTCCTTGTCGATCTCGTCGCGGTTCAGCGTGCGGTTCTCGAGAATCGCAATGATCTCGCGGATGTTAGTCGTCACCGCACTGAGTTTCTGCTGCGCCTGAATGAACTCCGATTTGTCCAGGTGCTCCGAGATCGTCTGCATGTCGTGGTAGACGAGATCCTGAATCAAGCGGGCACGAGCGTTCTCGAGTCGCCGCGAATCGTCGGGCTGAGTGGACCGCAGCCGGTCCGCCAGCGCATCCATCTGCTTCTCGATGTCAGCAAGGTAGTCGCGCGCCTCTTGCTGCAAACGCGAAAGGCGTTTGCCGTCTTGGGCCGTGCCTACCGTCGCCGTCAACGTTACCGCCAGCGCGACGATCAGAGTTGTCTTCGTACGGAGAAGCATGATTCCTCGCTTCCGCTTTCGAGTCGGGGTGCTGGGCGTCTTACTGTCCCAGCTCCTCCTTGACCTTCTCTTCGACTTTTTGTTCCAGCTCGATCTCGGTGTTCAACAGCTCTTCGAGCTTGCGGACGATCGTTCGGAGATCGCCCCACTCGCGCAGTTCTTGGAGAACGTCGGTCAAGACGCCCTCGTTGTCTTTCATCGCCTTGATCGCCTTCTCGACGTCGGCCTCATCAGCGTTCCCGGCCTTCCCCTTCTCGACCAGCTGGTCCAGCGCTTCGACAGCTTTTGGGGCGACCTCGCGGGAACCCTTCTGCACCTGAGCGCGCAGCCCTTCGATCCAAGGGAGTTCCTTGACGTTGTTGAGACGATTCTCGACGACGCGCTCAATGATCTCGGCCAGGCGCTCGTCGCTATCGTCGAGACGCTGATTCACCTTCTCCTGAGCGAGCCGTATGTGCCGCGAAGTCGCGACGTCTTGATCCAGCACCTTCTGCGCGACTTGGGTATCGTCCAAGACGCGCTCCATCTCACGACGCGCTTCCTTCTGCTGCGTGAGCACATCCTCGAGGTTCTGGCGGAGGCTCGATAGTTCGTCCTGGATAATGCGAATCAGGTCTTCCTCGCGCACGACCGTGATCAGGTACTTGCGCGAGACGCCCTCCTGGCCAATCGAATCCTGAACTCGAATCTCGTATTCGATGCGCGCACCCTCGGCGATCTCGATCCGGGCCGCTGCCTCACTGGTCTGCGCCAACGCCTCGAGATCGATGCGATAGCTGCCGCGGCTCTCGAAATCACGATCCGCCTCGGCAGCCGCAACGTTGACTGTCAGCTCTGGCATCGGCAACGGCGCTTCGATGGCTGCGTCCCCTTCGGCCAGCGACGTCAGGACGAGCTGGCTTCCCGTCACGCCGTAGTCGTCTTGAGCCTCTGCGACGATCGTGAACTGGGCCCGCTCGCTGACCTCGAGATTCTTTCCTGGCTTGTCGATCAACACTGACGGTGGACGGTCCGGGATCACGGCGACGCGGTAACGGATCGGCGACGCGTTCTCGAAACCGTCGCTCGACACCAGCTGGAACCAGTAGTAGCCGTCCTCGGTCGGCGCGAACTGACCCGTCAAGACGTGCTGATCCGACAACTCCGTCGGGATCTCGACCTTCTCAGCGTCGCGACGCCGCGACTGTGAGTAACAGACTGCCGACTGCACCGGCAGCGACGTGCGCGCTCGGAAGGCAACTTCCGTATGGGCAGGTACCCGCAGGTGCCCACCCAGCTCGGCCGTGAAGTCCGAATCACCGGTGATTCCGGTGTACTCCGGATACTGGAAGGCCAGTTCGATCTCTTCGATACGAGGCCGTAGTCGCACGACAACTCGGTGCTCACCGCTGCGATAGTCGCCAGCCCTTACCGTGAACTGGAAGTCGCGACTGACGTTGCGAAACACCTTGCGGTAACGGTTCTCCCCTTTGCGCTCCAGCGAGAACGTCTCTTCATCTCCGTCGGCGTAGACGCAGTCGAGGAACACTCGCGCCGAGCCGCCTCGCACCTTCTCGACGACAACGGAGAACGGGTCGCCCATTGCCAGCAGCGACTCGGATAGATCGGGCGCCGGTTCGATGCGCTCCAGCCAATATTCACGCGGCCAAGGCACGTTCCGTAGCAACACGTCGCGATCGACGTAGGTCTTGGCGAGATCCGGACGCGCACCGCCGAAAACGACAAGGGGCAGAACCAGCGCCAACAGGACCATGAACGACAATCCCAAAGATCGCTTCGACAGCAGTCGATCCACCGGCAGCGCCGCCATCTTCTGCTCGGCGTCGCGCACGGTCCTCGCCAGGAGCTCGGGCGAGTACAGGTCTCGCCGTGGATTGTCGGCCCGCGTCAGCTGCACGGCTGTGATCAACGCTTGATCGAGCTCCTCGACGGAGCCTTCGACACGCGATGCAAGCTGCTCGAGCGATAGCCGACGCCGAGTGCCAAACCACAGCACACGAACCCCGACGAACGCGAGCACCGTGCCAGCGAGTGCGTGGAACAGGCGAATCCCCCAAGGCAGCTCGAGGGTCCAGTCCAAGAAAAAGCTGATCCAGATCAAGACAGCGACCCATCCGCAGAAGCGCATCAAACCGTTGATGCTGCGCAGCCGGCGCCTTTGTGCCCGAAGGGAACGTAGACGCCGCAGGGCGTTCTCGAGTTGTGGAAGCGACTCTTGCATGCTACCTCACTGCTACCGCTCGAAGATCGGCAGATACTGATACGGTATCTGCAGAATGACACAGGCCATGGCGGTCGCGTAGTTGCGCCCCACTTGATCTTTCCAAGAGCCGTCTCGCTGTTGCAGCCACAGCAGATCGGTCCAAACAGACGCGTACCACTCGGACCAGTACTCACCACCGGCCTGGAACGCCGCTTGGGTGCCGTAGTACATGCCGTAGTAGTAGTCGAAGCTGTTGCGCGCGCGACTCCGCGGGAATCGTTGCTCCCGCATGTACTTGAGCCCGCCGCGAATGTATGGACCTTCGTACTCACCGGCACCGTACAGCGCTGTAACGCCGGCAGCTGCGAGCGAAAACGAATCACGCGACGGCTCGCGACGCCCCCACTGATCGATCTGCGCTTGGTACAGAAACGATCCGCGGCTCTCGCGGAAGGAGTCCTTCACGTACTTGATCGCCTTGTCGATGGTCGCTTTCGGCACGTGGATCCCGGCGTTCCGGGCAGCGCGCAGTGCCATCACTTGGCACACCGTGATCGACATGTCCGAGTCGGGCGCGGCCGGTTGATAGCGCCAACCACCGGCTTCGTTCTGCGCCTTGACGATCAGCGCTACCGAGTTCTTGAGCTTGCGGTGCACTTCTTCGTTCTGGGTCGTCCCGTACACCTCGGCCAGAAACAGCGTCGCGAACGCGTGGCTGTACATGCGCGAGTTCTGGTTCGTGATGAAGCCGTTCTGCTGCACCGAACGCAGAACGAAGTTGAGGCCGCGCTGCAGGCTCTCGTGGTACGGACCTCGATCCGGCAGCGAACCGTGCGCGAGGAACGCCATGCAAGCCAGCGATGTCACGCCAACGTGCTTCCCCAACGACCCCTCGTAGTGCATGTGCACTTTGCGACCGATCTTCTCAGTCCAGGAACCGTCGTCATTCTGCTTGTTCTGCAGGTAGTCGAGTCCCTTGCGAACCGACAGCTGTGTATCTGCCTGCAGCTTTTGGAAGAACGCCTCCCGTTGCGCATCGGCGCGGCCGGGGACGAGCGTCAAAGTGGCAATCGCTGCCATCAAGGCGCCGAGTGCCCAAGGGCTTCGTGTAGTCCAGTTCATGCAAACTTTCCCTTCGATCAACGCGGCAGCGGCGGTTGCTGCGCCTTGCCCTTGAAACTCTGAATTCGGTACGAGTTCGTTACCAGGATCCAATCGCCAAGAATCCTGACGTTACCGTCACGGCGTGGAGCGCTTTCGCGCCCCGGAATCGAGGGCGTCGCAACGAGCAGATGGGAGTCTTGATCGGCACGGAACCGATCCAGGAACAACCCGTCGTCACAGCTGTAGACCAACCCCTCACGAGTCAGCGCCGGCATCGCGTTGACGTCGCCACTCAGCGAGAACGTCTGCCCCGAGCCGGAGATGTCACGGGCAGGAACCCGCAGCGCGCTGCTCCGATTACAGTAGATCACGTAGTCTCCGTACTGCCCGACCAAGAAGTCGGCGCCTCGCGCCTTACGCCACATCAAGATCTGACCGGTCTCCTTGTGCAGCGTCAAAGAACGCATCGAGTCGAGCGGGGCCACGATGACTCGGTCCTCGTAAGACACGATCGGACTCGGCTTGAAGCGTTGCTTGCGCAGTACCTTGTTCTGGCGTTGGCGAGCCGCGGGCAGCGGAGTCGTCTCGTAGGGCGTGACCCAGAGCAGATGCCCGTCCCATTGCCGTACTGCGACAATCGCACCGACATTGGTTTGCACGAAGACGCGGCCGCCTTCGACCAGGACGTCGCCTAGGAACGGCTCGGTGTTGATCTCACCAAACATCGTCAGATCGACCTGGTTGCCAACCAATGCCGTCTTCCACTGCAGCGCGCCGGTCTTGAGGTCGAAACAAACGAGGTACGTGTCGATCAGACCCGCCCAACGCCACCCCAGCGCATACACCTTGCCCTCGGAGATCACCGGCGTCGAGCGGTAGCTGAGATCGCGCGCGATCTCGTCAGAACACTTCCGCGTGTCCCAGACTACGCTGCGCTTGTTCAAGTGGTACGCCTGTAGACCCCGGTGTGGAATCGCCTCACGAATCAGATAGCCGACGTAGGTCTGCCTTTGGTTCGCATTGTAGACGTAGCTCGTGATGACCAGGCCGTCGGCAGCAGCTGGCTGCAGGCGCAGGTTCTTGTCGTACTCCTGATACGGATTCGATCGATTGCCACGATCGCCGTCGACGCGGCGTTTCCGGATGCGCGGAAACGGCACCTCGCGCACGGCTTTCATCCCCAGCGCTGGATCGAAGAAACGCAGCTTCTTCAGCGTGGTCACAGCAACCCAAGAATTGACGACACCCGGGACCTGGGTGTAGTGATTCGTGCGCCGCTCCCCCATCCAGCTACGACTGCGACTGAACAAGCCCGCACTGACCCCGCTCAACTCCCCCTTCAAGAACGGAACCTTGGGGAGTTTCTCGAGTGGGTCAGGGCGCTTGGCCGGAGCCGCGGGTAGCTGTTCCGGAGAAACTCCCGCGCCCTCGAGTTGTTCCCACCAACGCCGGTGAAGCTTGACGTCTCCGGTCTGCGCTGCCAGTAACACCCAACGGCGCGCCAGCTTTTGTTGCGCGTCGCTCTCCAGCGTTTCTCCTGTGACCCAACTCCACGCGTCCCGCGCGCGCAAGGGTTCGGCCGCTTCGAAGAACAGGTCTCCCGCCATGACAGCCGCCTCGAAAGCGACCGACGACAACGGATAGAGTTCAAAGGTGCGCAACAGCTCGTTGGGATCACGGCTCGTGACGGCGCGATCGAACAACGACCGCGCGGCTAGATCATAGGCCGCACGGTACTGCTCGACGAACTTCGGGTCTTGCCCGAGCTCTTGCAGTAAGCGCACGATCCGACGCACCGACGATTCGTAGACATCGCCCTTGGCACCACCGAGCAGCACCCGGTTGCGCCCGTGGCTGGTCTCGTGAGCTTCTTGCAAGTCGGCCAGGCCGCGGGGCACATTGCCGTTGCGAATTCGCTTCTCGGCCTCGTCGATCTTGCGCCCAAGATCAGCGTCGGACGCCAAGACCGTGAGCTCGGCCGCTGCCTGCGGAGCAAACCAGGCAACCAGCAGCAAAGTGGCGATGAGGTTGTATGTGGTTGTTCTTCTCAAAGTAGTCGGAACACCTTTCGGCACACCCACTCGACCGTCAACAGCGCAACGACCAGCAGTAGCCACCAGTAGTGATCCCACAACGATCGGTGCTCGGACGAGATGAGAATCTCGCGCTCCAGCGGCTCCACCTGATCGGGGATGCGGGCGACGTCATATACCTCATGATAGGCCCCACCGGACCTCTCCGCAATTTGCCGCAGGCGACTCCGGTCCATACTGGGCTCGGAATACTCCAGCTGCGGCGCAATTACGCGATAGCTCGCAGTCGCGACCTTCTCATCGCGGTCCTCGATCCAGATCGTGTGCTCCCCGAGCTCGGTAGCCTCGAACGTCGCCTCGTAGTATTCCGGACGCGCCGGCAGCTGCCCCGACGTCACGGAGCGCCGATCGACGCCACGCGAACTCTCGCGCTCAATGAAGATCTCGTGCTGTTCGTTCTTCGTCGGCTTGAAGTTGCGGTCCAACACCCGTGCCAAGGCTCGCACGTCGGTCCCCAGCGTGTACTCCTGCTGGTCAGTACTCAACGAGAAGCGCTGCGTCTTACCGAGCAGGCGCCCTGCACTCGCATAGCGAAACACCTGTCCCCAGAAACGATAGAAGAACTCGTTCCCGCGGAAGCGACGCCAGCGCCAAGTACTGTCGACCAGAGACATGAAGGTGCGACCGCGGCCGAAGTATTGGTAAGCAAAGATCGGTCGCGGACCGTACCGAAAATGTGGTTCGGGGTGAGTCGCGAGCGCGACGCCCCCGCGCTTGAGTTTCTTGACCGGCGCATACCAGTAGAACCCAGGCAACTGCACGTCCGAGCGGCCCATGGCCTGCAACATGTGCTGGTTCTCCTCGGGATCGCCAACGAGCTGCATCACTGGGTGCGTGCGCCCCTGCGGTGTCAGCAGGACGTGGAAAGGGTTCGTCTTCGCCTGATTGTAGGACGAGTCGACATCTTCGAGCTCCAACGGAAACAGCTTCTCGAGCGGATCGCCTCGATATTTGTACGGCATGAACCACTGCCCGGCGATGAAGCACACACCACCGCCGATGTCGTCGACGAACTCGAGGATCCATTCCTTCTGCTGCGGCGTGAAATAGTCGGGTGCCACATCCCCGATCACGAGGAGGTGGTACTCGAACAGCTCTTCTTTGGTCTGCGGAAACTCGACGAGCGGCTGCATCGAATCGGACGATTCTTGGATCCACTGCGGGTCGGCGCTTGCGAGCAACACCTGGACTTCCATCGTCTCGTCCCGCGTGACCGACCAGGTCAAATGTCGATACTCCCACCGCGGCGGCCCCTCGACGTAGAGCATGCGAATCTTCTGCGCGAGGACCCGGACGACTTTGTAAGCCTCGTTGTTGTCCTCGAAGATCTCGCCATCGAGCACTTGCGCAGACAGCGTCACGCGAAACTGACCTTCGCGGCGCGGCTTGAACTCGAGGCGCATCGGCTGCGGCTCTCCCGACGCCCCCAGCGTGATCAGCTGCCGCGTCACTGGGATCTTACGCCCCGGCGTTGCCGTGTTCTCGAGCGCGAGGCTGACCTGAATCTGGCGCCCCTCGAAGCCCTCGTTGATAACGTTGAAGTCGACGGGGACGATATCGTCCTTCAGAGCGACCTCTGCAACTTCGAGCCCAAAGACACGGATGTCCTTCGGATCTTCAGGGTTGCCGACACCCACGACGTGGATCGGGATCTCGCGCCGCTGGAGGCGATCTGCAGCCTCCTCTGGGCGCAGCACGCCCCCGTTATCGCGACCGTCGGTGAACAGGACGACAGCCGTGATGATCTCACCGCGCAGTTCGTTGACGGCCTCATACAGCGAGTCGCCCAGCCGCGTGACCTTGCCGCGCAGCTCCAGGGGGATCTCGAGGCGTTCGAAGAGTGGATCGTCGTCACTGAGACGCGGGAGGTCACGGAGTTCACGCACGCCGTCTGAACATGCAACGATCCGCACGTTGCCTTTGCTGCGCAGTTTCTCGATGAACCCAATCTGGGTATCGGTGAGGATCTCCTCGACCAGCGCCAAACGGGTACCGCTGACCGACCCTCCCACCGCCTGCTCGATCTTGGACTGCAGCTCTCGCGGCAGACGATCCTCGATCCCCATCGAGAACGAGTCGTCGACCAGAACCAGAATGAACGAGTTCTCTCGCTGTACGCGTTCCTTCGTCAGAATCGGCTCGCAAAGAAAACCGATGATCAGCAACAACGCCGCGGCGCGAAGTGATCCAAGGAAGATGCGGCGCGGCGTCGTCAGGGTGCCGCGCTCGCCGCGGTAGACCCAATAGAGAAACAGGGCAATCAGCGGCAAGACGATCAGAAACAACACCCACGGTGCAGGCGCGTTCAGCCATTCCCAGTGCATCTCTGTTCGCGGCGCAGCTTGTGCGAGAATCGTCATGTCTTCAGCTACCCCTACTTGACCCGACTGCGACCGAAGAAACGCGCAAGCGCGCTCTCACCGATCAACAATGCCAGGACGGCCCAGAAAATGGCCCGCCACAGTTCACCACTACTGGTCGGTGGCACCGACGCTTCGTCATCGAGGACTTCGGTACCGGCCCAGAACAGTTTCACGTCCGAGTAGACATCTTCGAGTTCATTTTGACTCACGGGAGCGAGCACGCCTTCGTCCGGATCGCCGTTGACGGCAAACCACTCTGCATCGGCACCTTCGCCGGTTTCTCCTGCGCCTTCTCCGAAGCGAATCTCGTACAGACCGGGTTGTTTCTGCCCCGCGACCTCGAGACCGAACGACTTCTTGTCGGGGCGCTCGTCCAGCGGCACACCGAAGCCGGTGCTGTCGGGTCGAATCAAGAAGACGCGCGGTGAATAGCGCTCCGACGGAATCACCAGCGAGAACGGTTCGTTGATACTGAGATTGTGCGGCACCGTGTTGCCGGCGCAGAGGTATGGCAGCGTCTCGTGCAAGAACACGAGGTACGACGGCGATACCGGAAAGTCGCTGTCCGCGCGCCCTGCTCCCATGTTCATCACCAGCACGGAACCATTGCCAAACCGATTCTCGATCAGAGCAGGAGTCGGCGGCTGCGTGTTTAGCTCCATGAGGACCGACTCCGACGGGATTTCCGTGCGGGTTGGCACAAAACCGTAGACCGCAACATCGCCGAGCCCGGCCGCAGGATCGCTGGCCAGGTAGGACAGCGTCGGGTGGTCTGGGTTCGTGATGCGCCAGTTGAAAACCAGTTGCTGTTCCTTGTCTCGACGATGGTTTGCTGGATCGAACGGAAACCAGCCCTGCCCCTCGCGGTACGCATTGCGCGAATAGCTCGCCGGATCGAGTTGATCTCCGACGAAGGCCAAGACACCACCGCCGTCTTCGAGAAACTCCTCGATCATCTGGGTCTGCACTTGGCTCAACGCCGGCACGTTGGTCAGCACCAACACGTCCGCTGAATCCAGGAGCGCGGACGTCATGTGGCGAGATGCGATCACATAGGCATCGTACGGCGTCAGTCGCACACGCCCGCTGCCAGAACCATAGGCCAGAAGCACAGCTTCGATCCACGAGCCCTCTGACTCTTCGCGTCCAGCCGTCCCATCGGCAACTACGACACTGACGGACTTGCGGACTTGGTAGACGCCGTGAATCACGTTGTCTTCTTCGAGTCCGTCGGTGCGGATTCGCGCCGTGACTCGTACCCAACCCGCCTCACGAAACACGTAGGGGAAGCTCGGCTTCTTCGTTTCGCCAGGACCGAGTGAGATCTGACGCGAACCTTGCACCTGACCATCGATCGTCAGCTCGACTTCGATGCCGGCAAGATCGTCACTACTGTGATTCTGCACCGTAACCTGAAAGGAAGTCGGTAGATCAACGCTCAACAGCGGCTTCGTGCAAGACAGATCGGTTACGGTCGCGTTCCGGGGCTTCGTCGCGCCGATTGGGTGGAGCACGAGATGCGCCCCGACGGCAGCGACGCGGTCGAGGGCGGTCGAAACGGACGTATCGGGATACAAGCGCGCCCGCACGTCGTTCGGCGCCATCCCCGCCCCACCGGCTGCATCGAGATCCGCGTCTGGATCGCCAGCCAGCCAATCTTTGCGCTGCAAGTCCGTGTACAAGTGGATCTGCCAGCCACCTTCTCCGCCGCGCGCCTGTTGCTGCTCGACCCACTCGGCGGCACGCTGCAGCGTAGCAGCCACCTCGAGCGGCTCGTACAGGAGGTCGAGTTCTTCGACACGCTCGAGCAGTTCCTCACGTTTCTCGTCAGTGCAAAACTGCGCATCGTTGTACATGACCTCTGGGAAACCACCGCCAAAGATCAGGCCCACACGATCGCGACTGCCCAGTGCCTTTACGCGACGCTTGATATCCTCACGAGCGCGGAACAAGACACTACGACTGCCGTCGCGATAGCCCATACTGTAGGACCGGTCGACGACGTAAAGCTCCGACAACGACGACGTGTTGCCGACGGGCACCGCAGAGTCGAGCAGCGGCCGCGCCATACCAAGGACGAACAACAACACTGCCAGGAT
The DNA here is from genome assembly GCA_039028735.1 of Planctomycetota bacterium. GTDB lineage: Bacteria > Planctomycetota > UBA8108 > UBA1146 > JAJFFE01 > JBCCHQ01. Next base: position 11,261 of record JBCCHQ010000020.1, read on the forward strand.
CCGGAGCAGCAACAGCAGGAGATTCTCCATCTGCATCCGGCGCCGATTCTTGCGCATCGCAGCCAGCAGAAACTCCATCGCTGCCCACGGGACACGCTGATATCGCTGACGATTGATCAAGTGAATGATCAGTGGAATCGCCGCCAGCGCCGTGAAGCCCAGCAGCGCGGAATTGACGAAGCTCAGTGCTAGCAGGGTCATTTGATGGACCCCGATCGCGCCGCCAGAAACTCGGTCAGGACCACGTCGAAGCGCTTCGACGTATCCACCAACCCGTACTGAATGCGGTTGTTACGGCACTGCTTCTTGACGTGACCGAGGTATTCCTCGACTTCCTTGAGGTAGGCTTCGCGCAGCGCATTCGGATTGGCGAGCAAGTCTGGGTAGTTCTCGAGCCCCTCGAATCGGGTCATGCGCTGAAACGGGAACTGCAGCTCATCCGGATCCATCAGGTGGAACAACATGACTTCGTGGCGATCATGTCGCAGCTGCCGCAGCCCTTTGTCGATCTTGTCCGGGGAATCGAAAAGGTCGCTGATCAAGATCAATAGGCTCTTGCGTTTGATGCGGTCTGCAACGCGGGCAAGCACCTCACCCATGTCCGTGGCGTCTTGCCCTGGCTCTTCCGCGAGCACGCCCACTAGGTTGCGCAGGTGGCTCGGGCTCGAGGACAGCGGCACGGCAGCGCGCACGTTGTCGTCGAAAACCATCGCACCGACGGCGTCCCGCTGCTTCAAGATCAAGAACGCCATCGCCGCGGCGAGGGTGCGCCCGTATTCGAGCTTCGTCATCGCGTGGGAGCCGTAGTTCATCGATTCCGACGCATCCAGCAAGATCTCGGTGCGCAGGTTCGTCTCTTCTTCGTACTGCTTGATGTAGTAGCGTTCAGACCGACCGTAGACTTTCCAGTCGATGTGTCGGATGTCGTCGCCCGGCACGTATTCACGATGCTCGGCGAATTCGACGCTGGCGCCGTGATACGGACTCTTGTGCAACCCGGAGATGAAGCCCTCGACGATCAGACGCGCTCGAATCTCGAGGCGTGCAATCTTCGATAGCTCTCGCGGGTCGAGGTACGACTGCAGCGGATCATCCGGCATTCGTCGGCGTCTCCTCGAGCAGCCTCGAAATCACAGAGTCGGCGTTCACGCCCTCTGCCTCCGCTGCAAAGTTCGTCAGGATGCGGTGCCGCAGCACCGGGTGGGCGACTTTCTTGATGTCGTCGTAGGTCACGTGCGAACGACCGTCTAGGATCGCCCGCGCTTTGCCACCGAGGATCAGGTACTGACCCGCGCGCGGCCCCGCACCCCACTGCACGTGCTCGCGCACGAACGCCGGGGCATCTTGAGTCGACACGCGCGTCGCCCGCGTCACTCGCAGGGCGTAGCGGATCACGTCGTCGGCGACCGGCACGCGCCGGACGAGCTGCTGCAGGCGCAAGATCTCTTCCCCTGCCAACACTGGCTTCAAATCCACGCCGGCATCGGACGTCGTCCGCTGCATGATCTCGAGCTCTTCGTTCTCAGACGGGTAGCCGACATGAATGTTGAACATGAAACGGTCGAGCTGGGCCTCAGGCAGCGGATAGGTTCCCTCTTGCTCGATCGGGTTCTGAGTCGCCAGAACGAAGAACGGCTTCTGCAATTCGTGGCGGGTGCCGCCGACGGTAACCTGCTTCTCCTGCATGGCTTCGAGCAACGCTGCCTGGGTCTTCGGTGGAGTTCGGTTGATCTCATCGGCCAGCACGACGTTGGCGAAGATCGGTCCCTGCAGAAACTGGAAGCGGCGCTCGCCGCTAGCGGGATCGTCTTGAATGACCTCGGTACCGGTGATGTCTGACGGCATCAGGTCCGGCGTGAACTGGATCCGCGAGAAAGACAGGGACAGCGTCTCGGCCAGCGAGCTGATCATCAGAGTCTTCGCGAGCCCTGGCACGCCTACGAGGAGCGCGTGGCCGCCGGCGAACAGGGAGATCAGCAGCTGCTCGAGGACCTCGTCCTGTCCGACAATGATCTGGCCCAATTCCTGCCGGATCGAGCGCGCCGCGGTCTGAATGCGGTCGAACTCCATTTCCCCGGCGGCCGGCTGGCCCGTCCCTGATTCTTGGTGCATGTCCAGATTTCCTCTCAGCGGGTTGGTAGCGGTCGCGTCACAGCAGTCCTTATTTATCGGTTATCTGCTGCAGCTCCTCGACCGGCCACAGCATACTGCGGATGAGGCCTGAAACAAGGACAGCAGACCCGACCCGAGGCGGCCCTCAAAGGGGACCCCCAGCCGGGGTGGCTTCTTACGCGATTCGCGGGCTGCCTAGCAAACCGTGCTCCTCCGGGAGTGCCATCTCCGTCTGGGACCGGGTTTCCGTTTGACAGTTGTTCCGGTGGCCCTATGATCCCCCCCTTCATTCCTGCATTATGCTGGGTGGATTCTATCCGGTGGCGCCGGCAAACCACCGGAGATGCCAGCCATCCCGCCCCTTCGGGGTGGGCGACGAAACACGGAGAATATGCCCATGGATGGGATGATCGCTCGCGAGCTCTTCAAAGCCCGCCAGAGCCTGACCTACGATGATTTGATCCTGCTCCCCGGCCACATTGCGTTCGGCCCACAGGACGTGACATTGCGCACGCGCCTGACCCGGGAGCTGGAGCTCAGCAACCCGCTGACCTCCTCCCCCATGGATACCGTGACCGAATCGGAACTGGCGATCTCCCTCGCGCTGCTCGGTGGGATCGGCTTCGTCCACTACAACAACACGATCGAGGAGCAGGCCACGCTGGTGCGGCGCGTGAAGCGCTTCGAGAACGGTTTCATCACCGATCCATGCGTGCTGGGCCCCGACAACACGATCGCCGACATCGACCAGATCCATCGCGAACAGGGCTTCACCGGCATCCCGATCACCGAGACCGGCGACTTGGGTGGCAAGTTGATCGGTATCGTTACGAACCGTGACATCGACTTCGAACCGAACCGCGGCCGACTGCTGCGCGAGGTGATGACGACCGAGGTCGTCACAGCGCCGCGTGGGATCACGCTGCCCGAAGCCAACGAGATCCTGCGAGATTCGAAGAAAGGGAAGCTGCCGATCGTCGACGAGCAAGGGCGCCTGGTCTCCCTCGTCTCACGTACCGATCTGAAGAAGAACCGCGACTACCCCGACTCGGCCAAGAACAAGAACAAGCAACTGATGTGCGGGGCGGCGCTCTCGACGAAGCCGGAAGACCGCGAGCGCCTGGTCGCGCTCGTCGAGGCCGGCGTCGATGTGATCGTGATCGACTCGGCTCAGGGGGACTCTGTCTACCAGATCGACATGATCCGCCACGTGAAAGCGAACTACCCAGACCTGCAGGTTATCGGTGGCAACGTCGTCACTCAGAAACAGTGCATGTCGCTGATCAACGCCGGCGCCGACGCCATTCGCGTCGGCATGGGTCCGGGCTCGATCTGCACGACGCAGCAAACCATGGCTGTCGGGCGCGGCCAAGCCGCCGCCGTCTACAGCTGCGCGCTGGCTTGCCGCGACCACGGCGTCCCGGTGATCGCCGACGGCGGCCTCGGCGACATCGGCGATATCGTCAAGGCGCTGGCCCTCGGTGCCAGCACTGTGATGATGGGGCGCATGTTCGCGGGGACCACCGAGGCGCCGGGCGACTACTACTACAGTAACGGCGTGCGCCTGAAGAAGTATCGTGGCATGGCGTCGATCGAAGCCATGGAGAAAGGTGGCGGCAAGCGCTACTTCTCCGAGGAAGAGCAGATCCGCGTTGCCCAAGGGGTGTCGGGTTTGGTCGTCGACAAAGGGTCCGTCAAGAACTTGGTGCCGTACCTGCTTCAGGGACTACGCCACTCGTTTCAGGACATCGGCGTCAAGAACGTCGCCTCACTACATGAAGAATTGTACGGCGACGAGCTGTTCTTCGAAGTACGAACAATGTCGGCCCAACGCGAGGGTGGCGTGCACCACCTTCACTCGCACGAAGAGCCGACCATGGGGATTCGCCCCGCGATCGAGTAGCGCGAGGCGGCTTTGAGTAAACGGGGGAAGCTGGAGGTAGTGTCGTGACGCAAGCAGCGGAGACTCGAGAGCACGAGTACTGTGCGATCCTCGACTTCGGTTCGCAGTATAGTCAGCTGATCGCGCGGCGCGTCCGTGAGAATCGCGTCTATTGCGAGATCCTGCCCCACACAACCAGCGCCGAAGAACTGCGCAGCCAAAACCTCAAGGGCGTCATCTTGTCGGGAGGTCCGTGCGGCGTCTATGAAGATGGCGCACCCACGTTGGACCCGGCGATCTTCGAACTGGGCGTTCCGGTGCTCGGCATTTGCTACGGAATGCAGATTGGCTGCGTGCTGTTGGGTGGCGAAGTGACACCCGGCAAGGAACGCGAGTACGGCGATGTCACGCTGTTCGTCGACGAGGCCAAAGACCCGCTCCTCCACGGGATCGACGAGAAGTTGCAAGTCTGGATGAGTCATGGCGACCGCGTCATGAAGATCGACGAGCGCTTCCAGGTGTTGGCACACACACAGCACTCCCCCTACGCTGTCGTACGTGACCGCAAGCTGCCATTCTACGGCCTGCAGTTCCATCCAGAAGTAACGCACACCCAAGACGAGGGGAAGTTGATCAACAACTTCCTTTACCGAATCTGTCACTTCGGCGGTGACTGGGAGCTGAGCGACTACATCTCAGTAACGCTAGATCAGATCCGCAAGCAGGTCGGTGACAAGAGGGTCGTCTGCGGCCTGTCGGGCGGCGTCGACTCAGCCGTCGTTGCGCTGCTCGTGCACCGCGCGATCGGTGATCGCCTGACGTGCATCTTTGTCGACAATGGCGTGCTGCGAACCGGCGAAGCACAGCAAGTGCAGGACGTGTTCCAAGAACAGTTCGGCCTCGACTTTCGCTTCGTCGACGCCACCGAGCGCTTCCTCGACAAGCTCAAAGGGGTCACGGACCCGGAGGAGAAGCGGCACAAGATCGGCCACCAGTTCATCGATGAATTCACTGAGGTCGCAAACGGCATCGACGGGGCCAGCTTCTTGGCTCAAGGGACGCTGTACCCAGACGTCATCGAAAGCGTCTCCCCTGGCGGGGGCCCGTCGGTGACGATCAAGTCGCACCACAACGTCGGCGGCCTGCCGGAAGAGTTGGGCTTCGAACTGGTCGAGCCGCTGCGATTCCTGTTCAAGGATGAAGCGCGCCGCATCGGCAAAGAGCTGGGACTCCCCGACGACGTTGTGCGGCGACAGCCGTTCCCCGGCCCCGGCCTGGCGATCCGCGTCCTCGGCGAAGTAACACCCCAGCGCCTCGAAACGCTGCGTGCGGCAGACCTGATCATTCAGGAGGAAACGCGCGACTACAACGAGCTGCACCGCATCTGGCAAGCCTTCGCCGTACTCCTGCCGGTCCACACGGTCGGCGTACAAGGCGACAAACGAACCTACGAGAATGTTGCGGCGCTGCGAGTCGTCGAGTCCACTGACGGCATGACCGCTGATTGGCTGTACCTACCTGAGAAGATGCTGAAGAAGATCTCGAATCGGATCGTCAACGAAGTACCCGGAATCAACCGCGTCGTGCTCGACATCTCGTCGAAGCCGCCGTCGACGATCGAGTGGGAGTAGAAAGAACGACATGGGACGCATGATCGAGGGACACCTCAACGGAGACGGGCTACGCGTCGGGATTGCTGTCGCAAGGTTCAACGCCATTGTCGGGGATCGCCTCTTGGGTGGCGCAATCGATACTTTGGTACGCCACGGAGTCGCCGAAGAAGCGATCGACGTCGTACGAGTGCCGGGCGCGTTCGAGCTCCCTGGTGTTGCGCGCCGCCTGGCTGCGAGCGGCGACTACCAGGCGATCCTATGCCTCGGCGTCGTCGTCCGCGGCGACACCCCCCACTTCGACCACGTCTGCCAGGGCGCCGCGCGCGGGATTGCCGAGGCCGCCTTCGAGGGCCCCATGCCAGTGCTCTTCGGTGTTCTCACGACCGACACGATGGAGCAGGCTATGGACCGCGCCGGTGGCAAAGCCGGCAACAAAGGGGCCGAGGTTGCCGAGAACGCAATCGAGATGGCGAACCTGTACCGTCAGCTTCGTGGCGAGGAATAGTCAGACCGACCATGGGTAAGCGACGCGAAGCACGGGAGCTGGCACTGATGTGTCTCCACCAATGGGACGTACGAGGTGCCGATGACGGAGTCGACCTCGCCGGTCAATTGATCCGAGAAGCCTCCGCCGACGAAGAGGTCAAGGAGTTCGCGCGGAGCCTCCTCGACACCTATTGGGACAACCGTATGCTGATCGACGAAACGATCGCCGCGGCAGCCAGCAACTGGAAGTTCGACCGCATCGCCGTTGTCGATCGCTGTGTCCTACGGCTGGCCGTTGCTGAGTTGGAAGGCTGCCCCGACATTCCACCGCGGGTCACATTGGATGAAGCGATCGAGGTCGCGAAGAAGTTCTCGACGGCGAACTCCGGTTCGTTCGTGAACGGCATTCTAGACCGGATCTTGACCGAGCGAGAGACTGAGCATGGTGCGTAACTGGTTCGGCAAGAAGAAGACAACGCCCGACGCGACCGACGAAGCAACGCCTACAGACGTCGCTGCCGCGCAGCCCAAAGAGAAGAAGAAGGAAGGCGCCTTTGCGCGTCTCAAGCGCGGCCTGACCAAGACCCGCGAAGCGCTGACGGCGATTCTCCCTTTTGGTCGCAAACTCGACGAAGAGGCGCTCGAAGACATCGAAGCGATGCTGATCCAGGCCGATTTCGGTCCCGATGCAGCGATTGACGTCACCGAGCAGTTGCGCCAGGCGTACAAGGGCAAAGAGTTCGCCGAAGAAGAAATCGTCCCGTTTCTGAAGCGTTGCTTGACCGATCGCCTCTGCGCCAATGACGGTATCCAATGGGCAGAGTCGGGCCCGACTGTCATCATCGTGGCTGGCGTCAACGGCACCGGCAAGACGACGTCGATCGCGAAGCTGGCCAATCGCTTTCACGGCGACGGCAAGAAAGTCCTACTGGCCGCTGCCGATACCTTTCGCGCCGCAGCTGTCGAGCAGCTGGGCATTTGGAGCGACCGCATCGGCATCGACATGGTGCGCGGTAAGGACGAAGGCGACCCGGCGTCCGTGGTTTTCGACGCGATGACGCAGACACTCGAAGGCGACTACGACGTCGTGATCATCGATACGGCCGGCCGGCTGCATACGCAGAAGAACCTGATGAACCAGCTCGGGAAGATGGTCCGAGTGATCCAGAAGAAGCTGCCGGAAGCCCCCCACGAGGTTCTGCAAGTGCTCGACGCCACGACTGGTCAGAACGCAATCCAGCAAGCCAAGGAGTTCCATCGAGTCACCGAAGTATCGGCGCTCGTACTCACGAAGCTCGACGGCACCGCCCGCGGCGGTGTGATCTTTCCAATCCTGGATGCACTCGGCCTCCCCGTGAAGTTCATCGGCGTCGGCGAAGGAATCGACGACTTGCAGGACTTCAACCCCGAGACATTCGTCGACGCCCTCTTCGACTAGGCATCCGCGAGGTTCGGTCTACGGGCAAGCTGCACTGTCGCACGACAACGCGTCTGCCGTGGGATCAGAGCCACACGCTGGGAACGGCGGCGCCGGGTTGGGTCCCGTTTGGAACAGATAGGTCAATCCAAACACCGGATCCGCGATGTTGATCGTGCCATCATCGTTGGCATCTGCTGCCTTCTGGCACGATGAAACCGGCCCCGATCCAAACAGCGTAGCCAAGACGTAGACGGCATCCGCGACATTGATCGTGCCGTCATCGTTGGCGTCGGCGCGTACGAACGGCGTCTCGCATCCCGCAGCGCTCCCCATCACCAAGACTTCGCCATCGATCCGCACCGGCACGATCTGCACGCCGCCGACGGAGACACCGGCGTTGATCGGCGGCGACGACAGGCCGCACAACGATAACGGAGCGACCGCGCCAGCGGGCGCCAACACTTCGTACGTGGCCACATGGAGTTCGTGCCCGTTCCCCGGAGGCAACGCAATCGGGCTGAAGGCATCGAGCACCAACCCGGACAACCAGCCTTCACCAGGGTGAATCATCACTGCTGAAAAGAACGGTGGTTGGGCACCGAGGACAGCAGCGACCGCCGCGCCTTCTTCGACTTCGATCAGACTGAGTTGAGTTGGGTTGTGGCATACACTCATCTGCCAGCCGTCGACGTTGCCGCCTGTGGCGCTATCCAACGTGACGACGACCTCAGTGCACCCACCTTGGCTCCCAGAACCACCGCGCACCGTGAACGTGTAAGCGGGGTTCTGTGCCGATACCCCCGTCGCCGATAGACAGAGGCAGAAGCCAAACAGAGCATGAACGGCAACCAGTGGCGAAGCGCCAGAGAGCGAAGCTAGGCGACGCATCGAACCTCCTGCGATCTCCTTGGAATCGGTGATGAGAGCCCTCCCGATCATCGGGACCCTCTACCCCGAGTCAAGCATCTCCTGGAGCACTCGCGCCTGCTGCTCCCATACAGCGTCGAGTTCGCCCCGCAGCGTCACCATCTCTGCGCGCAAACGATCACGATCGCGGACAGCCGTGCGCACGCCAGCAGCAATCGAGTCGCCGTTGTTGTCGATAAAGACTGTGCCGGCCCGCAGGTAGCCGCGAGCCGCAGCGGAATCGCTGATCACCAACGCGCACTCGGCGCCAATCGCCTCGTGGCACGCGCAGGTCAGCACGTGCTCGCGTGTCGACAACACCAACGCGGCGTCCGCCGAGCGCAAGGTCCGATCGTAGTCGGCGTCGCTGACAAATCCCATGAACCGGACATTCTCCGGCACCTCTCCCGCACCGCGCAGCCGCGCTTCCCGCACCCGTCCAGTAACCCAATAGTCGATCTCGGGAGAATTGCGCGCGGCGGCGACGACCTCACCCACGGGCTCGTCGGCAGACCAAGAACAAACAACAAGGACCACGGGGCGGGCGGCGAGAGATGCACGCTGCACGCGATCGGCGATGTTGGGGATACAGTCGTGCAGCACGAGGAAACGCCCCTGATTGTGCTGTTGCGCGACATAGCCGCGAAACGGCTCGTTGTGGACGAGGTTCACAGCCGCATGCCGCAGCGCGTAGCGATGCGCTTGGCGAAACGGAAAGCGCTGCCAAAGCGGATCCACGAACGGTCCATTGTGGCAGTCGGTGACCACCGGAACCCCGTGCCTCTTGCCGTAGCGCACGCAGGCGACCGAACCGAACGGCTGCGTATGGTGGCTGATGATGGCCTTGGGCTTGAGGCGACGCAGCGCAGCCTTGGTGCGCCAGTACAGGACGAGCGGCCGCAGCGGGCGCAACAACGACGACGGTAGGTGCCACTGCACCGAAACCAATTCGTAGCCGAGCCGCCGCGCAATCTCGTCGGCACGATTGCGCTTGTCCCCCCACCTCAAATAGACCTTCTCGCTCACGAATTCTCCCTGCAGGACGAGTGGCCGCTCATCCTGTGAAGTCCTCACCAAAGAGCAAGCAAAAGGGGTGGACCCTCACGCCTCTTCGCTGACAATGCGGCCCGTCTCATGGAACCTTCGAAAGGAGCTCTCGTTGCGGTACTCACGACTCCTCGCCCTTCTTTGCTGCACGGCTCTGGGGTGTCAGATCGCACCGCTGTCCAACGCAGTGGGCCCGAAGAAGGTCCTCCTCGATGATCGCGAGGTGCACTATAGCGTTGCCGGTAGTGGCGCGCAGACGCTGCTGCTGATCCACGGCTGGGCTAGCGATCGGCGGGCTTGGTGGAAGAATGCTCCGCAGCTAGCGGCCCACTTTCGCGTCATTGCGATCGATCTCCCGGGGCACGGCCAAAGTGACGACCCAGCCCGCCCATACACGATGGGCCTGTTCGCGGACGCGATGGCTGCCGTTCTCGACGCAGAAGGCGTCGCGATAGCTCTGGTCGTCGCCCACTCGAACGGTGTGCCGACTGCACGCCAGTTCTACCGGCAGTTCCCGGAGCGCGTCAGCAAGCTGGTCCTGGTCGATGGCACCATGAAAAGTCTCATTCCGGACGCGTTCGTACCGCAAGTCGTCGCTAGCTTCGAGAACGATTATCAAGGAACCGTGCGCACGTTCGTGAATCAGATGCCGACGCACGGCCTCAGCGACGCGGAACTAGAGGCCATCATGGACATGGCAACGAGCCAAACTCAGGGCGCTGTTCTCGGTGGCTTCCAAGCGGGCATCGACTCCGCGATCTGGAACGATGATCCGATCCACGTCCCCGTGTTGATGCTACAAGCCAAACAGCCTGCGTGGGACGCCGCCTACGAGACCTATGTACGCTCGTTGATCACCAACCTGGACTACCGTGTGCTGCCGGACGTCAGCCACTATCTCATGGTCGAAAAGGCGGATGAATTCACGACGTGGGTGCGCGAGTTTGCGGCGCGTCCGTAGACGTCGCACCTGGATCTCAGCGCCGCTGGCGTAGCAACTCTGGGATCGCGCTGACCAACATCCCGACGGCAAGCCCCGTGAAGTGGGCTGTGTTCGCGACGCGATCGCTGAACAGGCAAAGCACCGCCCAACCCAGCGCCATAGCAATGACCTCCGGCGGCAGCCAGTAACCAAGGCTCGGCGCGTAGCGGGTTTTCATCCAACAGTAGCCGACGTATCCGTAGACCACCCCAGACAAACCCCCGAACGAGTTGCTGCTAAAAGACTGCGCGATGTTCGAAACCGCACCGATCAGCAAGGTCAATCCCAAGAAGCGTGCGAGACCGATCCGCATCTCGATCATGCTGCCCAAGTAGTACGTGCCGAGTCCGTTCATAGACAGATGCAACCATCCGGAGTGCAAGAAGATCGGCGAGATGATGCGCCACACTTGCCCGTCGAGCACTGCTCCCCAGACACTGTTTGTGATCAGGCGCGTCTGCGGATCGAAAGGGACAATGTTTAGCGCCATCTTCAGTGGGAGATCAGAGTCTCCGAGACCTCGCAGCAGCATGACGCCCGCCGAGATGATGATCAGCGCTAGTGAGAGTTGGTTGCCGCCGTCGGCACGCCACTCGCGTCGCGCCGTTCGTGGGCGCCGCGTCAGCTGCTGCTGGGCAGCTCCATCCTTGGCGACCTTGGCCGGCTTGATCTCGAGGTAGCGAGGATGCGTCGGCTCGGCGATGAACGTCGCTAGCTCTTCGCGAGCCGCGGCTGTCGTCTTTTCGTGGTGAGTCCAGATCTGCCATTCGTCCCCGGAGCGGCGCGTCTCCGCGGAGATCTCGAGGCGCTCCAGGAAACCGAGAAAGCGAGCGGCTTGCTCGCCGTCAGGCAGACTCCCGATGTTTCGCATCGCAACGGGCCTGTCAGTACTAGAGCGGCACGTTCAGTGCGGCGGCTGCGTTGCGGGCGATTTCGACGATACCGACACCGGTCACGCCGTAGAGAGTACTGACTCCTATCAGCGCAACGGCGGGCACGACGAGACTCAACGGTGCTTCCTCGACCTCTTCGCAGTCCTCGGGCGGCGGCTGCAGGTAGGCGACTTCGACGATGCGCCACATGTACGCGAGGGCCAACAGGGACCCGACCAACACGACAATGGCAACCGGCCACAGTTCTTTGTCGAGTGCACCATTAACCAAGTACCATTTGCCGACGAAGCCCCCGGTAAGGGGTACGCCAACGAGTCCAAAGCCACCCAGAGTGAAGGCTCCCATTGTGATCGGCATACGGCGGCCGATCCCGCGCATGTCCTCGAGCATCGGCGAACCCAACCGGTAGATCACCGCGCCGAGCGCCAGAAACATCCCGCCCTTGATCAGTGCGTGGTAGAAGATGTGGACCAAAGACCCCGTGACCCCATTCATGTTCGCCAGTGAGAACCCCAGCACGATGTAGCCAATCTGCCCGACGCTCGAGTAGGCAAGAAGTCGCTTCAGGTTTGTCTGCCGGATCGCGCTAAACGACCCGTAGACGATGGCCAAGCTCGCACACACCATCAGGATCTGATTGTTCGGTACCCGATCGAAGCTGTAGTCGAGTCCGAAGATCGTATACAGGAAGCGGAATGACATGTAGACGCCCACTTTGGTCGCAGTGGCCGCCAACAGTGCCGTGACGGCCGTCGGGGCGTAGGTGTACGCATTGGGCAGCCAAACGTGCACCGGGAACAGCGCCATCTTCATCGCCAGGCCAACCATCAGGAACGAAAACGCAGTAAGCACGGTGCGATTGCCAGGATCAGCGACCTGCAGCGCTCGCAGCTGGTCGCCCATATCCTCCATGTTCAACGTACCGGTCACCATGTACAGATAACCGATGCCGATCAGGATGAAGCTGGCGCCAATGCTCCCCAGGATCAGATAGTTGAACGTTGCCGTCAGGGCTCTGCGATCCAGCTCTTTCCCCATACCGATCAGGCCGTAGATCGTCAGCGAAGAGATCTCGAGGAGGACATAAACGTTGAACGCGTCGCCGGTGACGGTGATGCCTAGCAACCCGGAAATGGCCAACAGCCACAACGAATAGAAGAAGCGCTGTCGGTCGAGACCGATCTCCTTCATGACGCTGAGTCGCGAGTACAACGTGACAACCACGGCGATCGTCGCGACAACTGCCAACACGAATGCGTTCAGTGGATCGACTCGGTACTCGATGCCCCACGGCGGTGGCCAGCTACCCAGCGCACAGCTGACGACGTGATCGGGAGCGTCCATGACGCGCACGAGCAGCAGGCAGCACAGCGCCAGAACGACAGACGTAACCGCACAGGCCCAAAGCCAGGGCCGCTGGCCGCGCCCCATGAAGACGCTCAGCACGCCACCGATCAGTGGCACGACGACCACGAGAACTGGGAGATTCCGTTCGACGATTGCGAGCAGCTGTTCCATCAGTCTGCGACTTCTCCGCTATCGATCTCATCGACCTCGATCGTGCCATAGGCCTGCTTGATCAAGATCACAATGCCCAACGCAACAGCGGTTACTGAGATCGAAACAACGATCGCCGTCAGAATCAGGACGTGCGGCAGCGGATTCACGTAGGTCCGATCGCCGTCGAAAACGCTCGGTACGGCGGCGTGGTCCAGCTCGTGGGATTCTGCGCCGTGTGCGGCGTTCTCGGCATGCGACGCTACATCGTGGGCGGTCGGCGGATGGATGGGAGCAACACCGCCCTCGACGACGGCCATCGAAATGAATAGCAGGAAGATCGCCGTCTGGAACAGGCCGAGGCTGATCACCTTCTTGATGAGGTTTCTCTTCGCAAGCACGCCGTAGAAACCAATCATCATCAAGATGATGTAGATCCAGTAGTTATACGTGCCCAACGTCTCCGTCTTTCCGCTGATCCGCAATCTTGTTGAAGATCGTCACCATGACCGAGGCCACAGTCATTCCGACCCCGTACTCGACCAGTGTCATCCCCCACGGCTCGGCGTGGGCGGGGTGTGCGGGTTGGAGTGCCGTGTAGTCCAGAAATACGTAGCCAGTCGCAGCCGCGTATGCGCCGACTCCAATGAACAGGCCGACGCCGCAAACCATGCACGTATCGAGTGCACGTGGTGGCACCAACCGCTTGCCCGCTTCGACGCCAAACATCAATGAGTACACGATCACGGCCGCCGCCAAGATCGCCCCCCCTTGGAAACCGCCGCCCGGTCCGAGCTCACCGTGCGTGATGACGTAGAGTCCGAACACGAGGATAAACGGGATCATCATCTTCGTGATGACTCGCAGCACCAGCTGATCACTCATGTTGTTGGCTCCTCTCGACGCTCGCTGAAGACCTGCCGCAGGAGGAGGATCAAGCACAGGCCGGCTGTAAAGATCACAGCCGTTTCGAACATCGTGTCGTAGCTACGATAGGACGCAAGTACTGCTGTCACCGTGTTGGGGACGTGCGTTCCAAAGTCGGTACGCTCGCCCGGGTCGTGGATGACGCCATCGACCTTGCCAACGTTCTGCATCAGGTACTCCGGCGCCACGTGTCGGTGAATCGGGGCATCCGGCGAACCGTACGGCGGCATGTCCAGGGTGCCATACATCAGCGCCGCCCCAGTGATGCCGACAACCGTCAGCGCCTTCCAATTCAGCCGCGCCGACGGACGCTCTTCGGTACCGGTGACCAACAACGCACCGAGGAACAAGAACGTCGACACTCCGGCACCAACGGCCGCTTCGGTGAACGCAACGTCCATCGAGTACATGTTCACCCAGACGAGTGCCATCAGGAGACTGTAGATCCCACTCAGCATCGTCGCTGCAAACAGACTCCGCACAGAGATGACGCCGATGGCCGTTACGGTCACGAGGCACAGCAGTGCGCACTCAGTCCACCAGTCCACCGTGAAGACGTCGATCATGGCGCCTCCTTCGGAGTGTCGTCCTCGGGCGCAGTCCATGGCTGCAGACCGGTGACGTGGGCGGCCTGAGTGATGGCATGCGTAGATACCGGGGTCGTCAGAAACAAGAACAGTGAGATGAACAGCAACTTCAAAGCATCGAGCCAATGCCCTTGCACCGCCTGCGCCAGCAGCCCCATCAGGAAACAGAGCTGCGCCATGGAATCACTCTTGCCGGCCGGGTGCAGGCGCGAAAAGAAGTCGGGCATGCGCAGCAAGCCGACGGCACCGGTCAGCGCAAAAAAGCTGCCGATGGCAAGAAGCACCATAGTGACGATGTCGAGGACCATTCTAGCTGAGCCTCCGCAACCGCACGTACTTGAGGATCGCGACCGTAGCCGCAAAGTTCACGAGTGCATACAGAAGTGCAATATCGAGAAACCCACTGCGCCCCTCTCCTCGCGAAGCGAACCCCAGCAGGATCAGGAAGATCACCGCCTTGGTTCCCATCGCATTCACGGCGAGGATGCGGTCGAACACCGTCGGTCCCTTCAGAGCGCGCATCAGCACGAGGAAGATGCCAACGAGGATCACAATGGCTGCGAGGCGAATGACAGTCTCGGTCGCGATCATGACGCCCCTTCCAGCTTCAGGACCCGCTCCAGCATCTCGCCGGTCTCCAGCGCTGCCGCCGATTCTTCCGTCAGCGCGTGCACGAGGAGTGTTTCTTCACCCACAGATACCGTCACGGTTCCTGGCGTCAGCGTTATGGAGTTAGCGTAGGTCACAGTGCCGACGTCGGTCTTCGTCGAGTACGGGACCTCGACCATCCGCGGGGAGATATTGGAGCCTGGCATCCAGACGCGGCGGGCAACATCGATGTTCGACAGAAGGATCTGCCAAAGGAGCCAAGCCGCATAGGGAACAAAGCGCGCAAGCCACTCGATCGGGTGCCCCTCCTCGTCGACAATCCCCATCCGAGCGGAGAATGCGGTCACGCCGGCACAACAAACGGCACCAACGACCATCAAGAAGGTGTTGTGGAACTGACCGGAGAGCACCAGCCAGAACACGTAGAGAGTCACAAATAGCGAAAGCTTGCGCACTTACGGAGGCTCCTCCCACCCTGTGCTGGATCGAGCCGCGTAGTTTAGCGAACCCCGCCCCGCGGGACAATCCAACGGCTACAATCCTCCCTTTGCAGGCACGCAATCATACGTCTGATACGCCACCCACTCGGAGGATCTCGATGCTTTTCGCCCGGAGACTCACTGTTGCCCTTGTCGTCCTCTACGCCGCTCTGGCCCCCGCCCAGGAGCTCGCTGCACCGTTCAACGGCGCCGTCAACTACCCACGAGCGCGAACCGTCGATCACGACCATCTCCGCATCGAAGTCGAGCAGCTCAACTGGGAGGAGCAATCCGTCGTCGGTCGCACGACCCACTTCTTCAAGGCGCTCAACGACGACGTCAAGATGATCACGCTCGACGCCATCGACATGACCGTCTTGGCCACGACCGACGGACGCAACGGCGCCGAACTCACCCACCGTGTTTTCGACGATCGCGTTGAAGTCGACTTGCCGAAACCACTGGCTGTCGGCGAACTCGGCATCGTGCAGGTCCGCTACAAGGCATACCCGAAGAAGGGTCTCTACTTCGTGTCGCCGGACCCGAACTACCCAGACCGACCACAACAGGCCTGGACCCAAGGGGAGCCACACGAGTCGCGCCACTGGTACCCCTGCTTCGACTCGCCGATGGAGCGCGTGAGTTCCGAAGTCATTGCGACGGTCCGCTATCCACTGCAAGTGATCTCGAACGGAATCCTAAAGCAGGTCAAGGAGCACGACCACGGTGATCACGTCGATCGAACGTACCACTGGGTGTTTGAAGCCAAACACGTCAACTACTTGATCACGATGGTCGTCGGTGTCTACGAGAAGATCGAAGAGACCTGGGAAGGGATCCCGATCGTCGGCTATCACTACCCGGGTGATCGCGATCGTGCCGAACTGTCCTACTTTCTGACCAGCGACATGATGGAGTTCTTCTCGGCGCGCTTCGGACGCTATCCATACGATCTGTACCAGCAAGTCGTGGTAAGGGACTTCCACTGGGGAGGTATGGAGAACACGACCGCCACGACACTGACCGATCGCACGCTGCACACTGAGAACGACGAGCCCAACACCAGCAGTCACGACTTGGTCGCGCATGAGCTGGCGCACCAGTGGTTCGGAAACCTCGTTACATGCCGCGACTGGGCACACATCTGGCTGAACGAGTCGTTCGCGACGTTCTGCGAGACCATCTACGCGGAAGCAGCGTTCGGCCAAGACGAAGCACAGATGCGCCGCCTCGGACAGGCACGCTCCTACTTTCGCGAGGACAAGAACGACTACCGGCGTCCGCTGTGCTGCAACACCTACACGGATCCCAACAACATGTTCGACTCGCACTCTTACCCAAAGGGGGCGCGCATCATTGAAATGCTGCGCAAGAAGCTGGGTGAAGAGACGCTGTATCGGGGTCTCAAGCAGTACCTGCGCAAGTTTCGCAACCAATCGGTCGAAACCGAGCAGCTGCGGGTGCAGCTCGAGGAAGTCACCGGCGTGGCGCTCGCGCGCTTCTTCGATCAGTGGATCTATCGCGGTGGGCACCCGGAGCTCCGAGTGCGGCAGGAGTACGACTCGACGCGCAAGACGCTGACCCTCGACGTCGAGCAGACCCAAGCAGTCAACCGACTGACACCGATGTATCACCTAGACGCCGAAGTCGCGATCTTCCTGCCAGAGGCCGAGGGACCTCAGATCGAGGCGGTGTCGATCTCGCGCAAGAAGCACAGCTTCACATTCAATGTCTCAGAACGTCCGACGTTCGTTCGCTTCGACCGTACCGGCACGCTGTTGATGAAGCTCGACCACCGCAAAGCAACGCGAGAGTGGATCGCGCAGCTGACGAGCGATCCGGATGTGCTTGGCCGCGTGTTCGCAGCGGAGGAGCTTGGCCGCAAGCTGCGGGTGACGGGCGACCGCACGTCCGGCGAAGCGCTCGTCGCCGCCCTGCAGCGCGAGCAGTTCTGGGGAGTTCGCAACGAGATTGCGAAAGCGCTGGGCAAAGGTGGAGGCGAGGACAGCGCACGAGCGCTCGAACGACTGCTGAGCAGCGACTCGGACAGCCGAGTGCGCGCTACAGCTGCCGACTCACTGGGCGCATTGCGCTTGCAGAGTGCTGCACCAGCATTGGCGACGGCGTTTCGCGGGGACCCGAACGACTGGGTGCGGAAGGCCGCGTTGGGAGGTCACTACAAGGTCGACGGCAAGGCAACGGTGCCCCTTGCGCTCGAGGGGCTAGGTATCGCGTCGCACCGTGGCCGCGTCCGCAAGCAAGCCATGGACGTCCTCGAGGACGAAGAACACACGGACGCGATCGACCGAATCCTGGAGCTGGCGAAGCCAGGCGCGCCTCGGGCGGCACGCACCCACGCGCTGGAAGTCGTGGGCCGTATGGGCAAGGGGAAC
This sequence comes from Planctomycetota bacterium, assembly GCA_039028735.1. Taxonomy (GTDB): domain Bacteria; phylum Planctomycetota; class UBA8108; order UBA1146; family JAJFFE01; genus JBCCHQ01. The sequence continues at coordinate 29,094 of JBCCHQ010000020.1, forward strand.
GACAAAGTGCGCGCCGCACTGTTGGCGCAGATCGATGACCCGCACAACTGGACGCGACAGTTCGTGTTTCAGGCGCTGGGGCACATCGGTGGTGCTGACGTCAAGGCAGCTCTTGAACAGCGGCGCGAGTCGGTGAAGCGCGACTATCTGAAGAAGGCACTCGAGGAAGCGATCGAGCGGATCAACAAGCCAGACTCGGTGGAGAAGCTATCGGAGGAAGTCGAACGGCTGAAGCGGCGGGTACGGGAGATGGAGAAGAAGCAGTAGGGCGCAGCGCTCTAGGCCTGGGGCACGGCCCATTGGTCGAGCACCTCCCGAAAGCGCTGACCACGGGCCGGCTTCGTCATGAAGTCGTCCATGCCAGCTTCCAGGCACTCTTCTTTGTGGCGGGGCTGCGACAGCGCGGTGAAAGCCACGATCGGGACGGCGTCACGGTTGCTTTCGCGCTCCCAATCGCGAATCGCTCGAGTCGCTGTGAGCCCGTCCATGACCGGCATCATGCAATCCATGATGACCAGGTCGTAGTCCCGCACCTGAACCATCTCGAATCCGATTTCGCCGTTCTCGGCGAAATCGACCTCGCAGCCTAGGCGTGAGAGCATAGCCCGCGCGACGATTCGATTCGTCGCTTCATCCTCGACGACGAGGACGGCAATGCGGCGGGCGTCGTTCTCTGCTGGGGACATGAAAAACTTCTCCTTGGCGACCCCGAGAGGTCGCAGGCAACAGAATCGAGACAAGGGCTCACTAAAGTATGACATGCTGCGGCCAATCTGCCCAACAGGCCAAAGTCCCAGCATTGTTCGAGTTACGTGCAAGCAGGCGGATTCCGAGATCGCGAGAAGGGCGACAACCGACCGTCGACAGGTCGTGCCGGGCACGGTAGATTCGAGGCTACTTTTCCCTCGAACGCCCAGTTTCTCTCCCTCTGCCGAGGAGTTCCTATGAAGTCTCTGCTCCGACTCACACTTGCCGTGTTGCTCGTCACCCCCACTTTCGGACAGCCTGACTTCATCCGTGGCGACTGCAACAACGACGGCTCGAACAACATTGCGGATGCGGTGAACCTGCTCAGCTTCCTGTTTCCAATGGGCCCACCACCGACCTTGCCGTGTGAAGATGCCTGCGATGGCAACGACGACGGGTCTTTGAACATCGCCGATGCAGTCGCGATTCTGAACTCTCTGTTCGGCACCCCAGCAACTCCACTGCCCGCGCCATATCCAGGTTGCGGTCAGGACCTCGCACCCGATTCGCTGGTATGTACACCACCGGTCACGGCGTGCCCGTCGATCCCGCCGACCGTGTTCCGCATCTCGACGCTGGCACTACGCGATCCACATGTTTCGGTTTCACTGATCTTCTGCCTAGATGTCACCGATGGACCCTTGAGCATCAACGAAGCCATCGATGACTCGCTGAACGCGTCGACAACGACTCCGGGCATCCTCGACCTCAGCAACTTGCTGATCTTTCGCCCTCTCGACCAATCGACAGCCATGGGCACAGTCGAGTTCGCTGTCGCCGATTGCACGGCTCCGGTCGCGACGACCAGCTGCAATCTGCAGCCGTTGTCAGTGCCAATCCCACTGACCTACATGACCAGCGCCTCGGGAGCGCCGTGCCTCGCACCGAACCCGACGCACCTTTCTGGCTACTCGCCCGGAGTCACGAACTCCACGACGCCATGTTTCTCGACTGTCAGCACGTCACTGTCGGTGAGCCTCGGCGGCATCCCAGTGATGCTGGAGGACGCGCAGGTGGCCGGCACCTTCGTCGGCAACCCGGCGACCCAGATCACGAATGGACTCATGCTGGGCTTCATCAGTGAGGCCAATGCGCAGGCGATCACAATTCCTGCGACGATTGCGGTCGTCGGCGGACAGACGCTAGCGTCAGTTCTGATTGGCGGTGCAGGCAACTGCTCCAGCGGCGACGATCGCGATGTCGGTCCGGACGGCGTCACGATGGGCTGGTGGATCCACCTCAACTACACGGCCGTCCCGGTCACCTACACAGGTCCTTAGACGACACGTTGGGGCTTCTTCAGGGACAACCTACCACCGGAAACGGCGCCGCGGGCGCTCCACCCCCGTTGAAGAGGTAACCCAGAACGAAGATCGGGTCGGAGATGTCCACTCCGCCGTCGCTGTTCACATCCGCTGCGTCGGCTACGGTCGCCGGCGGCCCCGCCGAGAACAAGAACGCCAACAAGTAGACGACATCGGCAATGTCCAAGTCGCCGCTGCCGTTGACGTCCCCACGCAGGTAGGGATTGGGGCACGGATCGGGGGGATTCATCCAAGCCAACGCGCTCGCGAGGAGATCCGACCGTGATCCGGTCGTCAGATCCGCGAACGGAAATGCGAGGAAGAGAATCTGGTGCGTCGCGTCGACGGTGCAAGCGGCGACTCCAGTCCCAAGAAACGGCGCGGTCGAACCTGACGTCGGGTCGTAGGAAAATGCCGGTTGCGCAGGCGCCGTCAGTGCCAGTTCCGATCGGTAGCCGCCAGAGCCGGTGATCTGCAGCTGCAGCCCCGCGCCAACAGGATCGGCTGCGGCGCCAAGCAGCGTCGAATACTCCATACCCCACTGCAGATGGTCGAGGTGGAAATACGTGTTGAAGAGTGCCGTATTGTCGAGACTCGTGCTGACGTAGGCACCAGACATGATCAAACTACCGCCGGCCGCCAGGTAGTCACTGAGCAGCTGCTGTCGCGCAGCGCCGAGCTGGTCCGGATAGCCACCGTGAAAGTAACCGCAGGGCCACATGACGACGCCGTCGTTGAAGCCAGCAAGCAACGCGGCGGTCACCGGCCCGTCGACGAAGGGATCCCAATCGACGTACGTCACGCCGAGCGCATCGAGGGTGTTGCGGTAGGCGTTGTAGTAGCCGGCGTTGCCGCTGTCGAAATAGCCGTTGATCACGAGCACATCGACGATCGACTCGACAACGACCTCACCAGAGTACGGTGACTCGTTGCCCGCAGCGTCGATAGCGGTGACGACGTAATACCAGGTAGCCGTGCCCGCGTCGGTGTCTGTGTAGTTTGTCTCCCACACCGAGACGGGTGTCACGAGAGCGTATGGCCCGCCTGTGATTGCGGACCGATACAGAAAGTAGCCCGCCAAATCGTTCTCGGCATTCGTGTTCCACTGACAAGTGACAATCCCGCCCGCGGCATCTGCGGTGAGCCCAGTCGGGGCTGCCGGGGGCTGCAAGTCGGCAGCGTCGGGTACGTAGGGTCCTTCGAACACGTAGTCAGCTGTCACCGTGTTGAGTCCGGTCACGAGCTCACCGCACCAAGCGACCGTCGACTGCAGATTCGTCAACGCCGGGGCGAGTTGCGTCAAGTCCGCGTCGAGAGCCGTGTCGAGCTGCTCACGCACGACCTCCAACGGTTCTCCTGCAGTCGCTGTCGTCTTCGTATAGCTGTAGCGGAAACGATCGGGCCAGACGTGGAAGTCACCCGCGAGACCCGCCTGAGTATCCAGCGCCTGTCGGATCGCTGTACCATTGCCGACGGCGAGTCCCCCGGGCGTCGGAGTCGTCGCTACGTCCTCCGCAAAGAGTCCCGTGCCGCTCTGGCGTAGCGCGATCTGTGCGGTCAGGTATTGGTCGAAGTCTGCTTGAAGCGCCGCGTCAGCGGCCATGCTTGCGTAGAGCGCATCCAGCACAGCCACGTCGTTGCCTCGTACCGCCGCAAACAACGCGACGAGCAGTTCTGGCTCCTGCGTCTCGAGGAACTGAAAGAACATCCCGGCGTAGCGGTAGAACGTGAAGCTGCCGTACGTGGAGCCAACGATATCGGCAACGGTCAGGCGCGTCGCGTCGCTGTCGATCTGGTCGAGAAGAATGCCGCGCGGCAAGACACCCTGCGCGCGGCTACTTCCGGCGAGATACTCTGCAAGTCCTTCGTTGTACCAAACGAGTCTGTTGCCTGCGTACAGCGTGCCCGCCTCACCGAAACTGCCTACGACGAGGTAACGACTATCGAGGTAGTGCACGTACTCGTGCCGCAGCAGCTCCTCCAACGTGTAGATGCTTTGTTGAGGCGTACGGTCATAGGTAAAAAGGGTCGCCCAGCTCTCGATGAAGATCCCTCCGTTGTTGGTCCCCAGTCCGTACAAGAAAGGTTGGAAGGTCGCGTAGTCTTCGGGACTACCGTAGATCACCAGCGTCAGAATGTCTTGTTCGTCTCCAGGCACCGGGGCAAGTTCACTGCACTTGCGGAAGAACTGGCTTTCGACCTCCTGCATCGCTTCGTACATCTCCTGCGCCAGTGGCAACGAGATGGCGGTTTGGAAAACCAAGCGCCCTTGATCGAAGACATACTCGTTGGGCAGTGCGATGGCCTGCACCTGGGACCGAATCAGATCCAGGTCGAGCTGCGTACCGTTGGCCAATAGACCGTTGAATTCGGCGTCCAGATCCACAACTGCGCGCAGCCAGGGAGCGGAGAACTGAGCGTGAGTCTGATATGCCGTCGTGAGAATATTGTGCACCTGGGTGCGGGTCGCCGCGTCGAGGCAGGCGAAACGACTCAACACGTACAACGCGTTGTTGACTAGATACTCGTCGTCAGCCGTGTAGGCGGTGTTCAGCGCGATCGCGGTGACTTCCGCGAGAAGGCTCGACGTAATTGCACTGTACCAAGGACTGGCTGCGCCTTGCCCGCAGTTGTTGCCAACCTGGCGCGACAGCGAGAACAGTACGCGGTAGGCGATCAGCCGCTCTTGATAGACCGCCGCCAGCGCGGGATCGCCGTTGTAGCGCGCGAGAATCGCTTCGCACTGCGGCAGAACTTGCACCGTGGCATTGGTGCTATCGACCGACGTTGCCCACTGCTCGATGAGATCGAGAGATGACACCGTGGGAGGTGTCAGGTCCAGCGCCGTCCCGAGATTGACGAGCGCCAGTTGGGCCGCCGCAAACGTCGTCGGCGAATAGCTGAGTGTGCTCTCGTAGAATTCATGGAAGAACGCTATCTGGTAGACGTAGGCAAGGTGCTGGAGTGCCGCACTGCTCGCCGAGATGTTGCTAGCGTCGGCAGTCATCTGCGTCGCCATCAGCTCGATGTGGGTACTGGCAATGACTTGAGCAACGGCGGCGTCGAACGACCACAGCGAACCGAGACACGCATCGCTACTCGTGGCAAGTGCGTCGACGAGCGGCTGTCCCGACAGCAGTGCGAAGTCCGCAGCACTGCAGGGCGGCCCCAGCAGCGAGTGCACACCAGCAGGGGGCGCACTCACTTGGACTTGCTGCGCCTGACGCTTCAAATCCACGCCCGGAAAAGCTGGCGGTACGACGCGCCGCGCTTGCGCCTCAGCGACATTCTGCAGCGAAGAGGCGCCATCGGCAGCGCCGTGCCCGGAGCAAAGCGGGGTCTCGAGGTGAGCGCGAGGGTTGCCGGCTGGGGGCGTTTGCGCCAACGCCAGCTGCCCACCGAAGAGGAACCCGATCAAGGCTGCAGTCAGCAAGTTCGGCCGTCGGTTGTTGAACACGTGCCCTCCAGTCTCTGTCCGTTGCGCGTCTTACGGCGCCCCTCTGTCGCGATTGGTGTTTGGAGTTGCCCAATGGACTGGTCGTATGCCACCGACGCATGCCACCGGTCTGCACCCGGGGTCGGTTCGGATGCATGGGACCCATCGCCCAGAACCACCTTGGATTGTAACGTATCTTGCGCCCTGCGAGCTATTAGAATAGACAGCGGCACGCGCCCGCACTGACTGCTGGAGCCGCACCTCGAAGGAGAAGAACGATGTTCCACGCTCTGCTACTCGCTACGCTTCTGGCCCCGACACCGACTCAAGACGCCGTTCAGGACTTCGCCAGCTACTGGTACTCCGGCAAGGCCGAGATCAGCCGCTACGAGTTGACCCAATCGCGCTACGGCGCCGAGCATCCTGGGCACGCTGTCCTCGTATTCGTCACCGAGGACTTCCTGCCGCAGGTGCAAGTCAAGGCAGACTCGAGCGACCGTAGCCAGACGGGTGCCTGGCCCATCTTGAAGCTCAACTTCACGAAGAAGTTCGCGACCGGCCTCTACCCTTACTCGATCATGACCTCGGTCTTCACGCCGATCGACGTGCGCAAACACCCGCGGACCTTGAAGACGACGACTTCGGTTCAGGAGTGGTGCGGCCACACGTTCCTGCAATTGAATTGGCGTGATCCGCACTATCAGGTCCGCGGCTTCTCGTACTTCCAATCGGAAGGCGACAGCGACAGTAAGCTCGATGGTGCCTGGCTCGAAGACGAGATCTGGACGCGTATCCGGATCGCGCCAGAGACGCTGCCCACCGGCAAGTTGCTGATGATTCGCGGTTCGGAACACATCCGCCTGCGGCACACACCGATTGCTGCAGTCTCGGTCGCGGCGACGAAGACCAAACGCGACAACGGAACGTACAGCTACCGCCTCGTCGAGGAGGGCAAGCGCACACTCGACATCGTCTTTGCCGGCGAGTTCCCCCACCGGATCGAAGGTTGGACCGAGGAGATCCCTCACCGGGGCGTGACGAAGGCGGTGCGGACGCACACGATCCAATCCCCCTACTGGAATCACAATCGGCCGGCTGACCGCCCGCTCCGCGCAAGACTTGGACTGTAGGATCGGCGCAAATGGGACCACCAAGTGTCCGATCTCCTGACATCCGACAATCTGAGCGTCGAGCCCAAAATGGCAAAGGGTGCGGCAAGACACTACCAAGGAAAGACTTACAACGGATGAGGAGCATCGGCCCGATTGGCACCGCGGTTGCTTCTCTCCAGCGCCCAAGTCCTTACCCCCCGGGACCCGATCCCGGGGGCCCTTCCTACCGAGGGGCGTTGGCGAGCGCACGACCCGCGCTCCTCAGCGCCCCTCGCCCTCCATCTACGCCGGCCGTCGCGCGATGACGCAGACTCCACACCCGTCTCCCGAGATTACGGCCTTCGCCTCCGAGCTACTGCAACACGCTGACCTGACGTTCCGGTTCTGCGGTTGGCCGCACGCGGTGTCGCGAGTCTGGGAGGTCACATCAACCCAGCAACGTTGCTTTCTGAAACAACACAGTCAGCCACGCAAATTTGTCAGCGAGCTCAACTGCTATCAGGAGATCCTGCCGGCGCTGCAGCGCAACTGCCCTGAGCTCGGATCCTGCACTCCGCAATTGATCGGCGCGTCCGCGCCACTCGCTACGCTGGTCATCGCAGCATGCGACGGCGACGTCGTGGCGACGCAGACGCTTGCGGACGGCGATGAACTCGAGTGCCATCGCCGCGCGGGGGCCTTCTGCCAAGCCTTCCACTCCTTGCCCCACGACGACGCTGACCCACTGCCACTCGCCGACGCCCTGATGCAAAGGCTAAACTCATGGCTCGAGCAGGGACGCGACGTCATCGCACCGGCAGACCGGCTATGGGCCGCCGAGCAGTTCGACGCAGCCAGCTGGGCCCACTCGACAGCGCGAGTCTTCTGCCACCGCGACTACCAACCTCGCAACTGGCTCGTAGCCGGCAGTGGCGACGCCCTGCAGTGGCATTGCATCGATTTCGAGCACACCCTTCCCGACTGCTGGCTGTTCGACTGCATCAAACTCTGGGATCGCTCCTGGCGCGACAAACCCGACCTACGTGATGCGTTCTTCGACGGTTACGGGCGCGCGCTGACGGCGCAAGAAGACGAAGCGTTGTTGCGACTAGGGATCTTGCATGCTGTGTCGACGCTGACCTGGGGGCATCTACACCGCGACGTAGAGTTCGAGCGCCATGGACGTAGCGTCTTCGAGAGGCTGTATCGAATTCTGTAACGCGCGCAACGCTTACGGGCACATCGCGGAAGGTGTGCAGCTGGGGAACACCATGGACGTCGCAAGGCCGCAGTCGGGGAACGGCGCGGGCAACGTCGCCAGTCCAAACAACAACTGCAACAGTTGCACGCCATCGCTCATGTCGAGAACTTCGTCATCGTTGACGTCGCACGCTTCCGGGCAATTCAGTTGGAAGCTGGGATCGAACAGCGAATGCAACAACCACACGGCATCCGAGACATCGACAAACGCGTCTGCGTTGCAAGCACCGCGCACAAACTCAGCTGGACAAGGTCCCCGAAGCGCGACGGTGAACTCGGGACGAAACATGGCTCGAGCGACCAGATCGTCCACTCCGTCGCCATTGAGATCCTCAGCCTGCACTTCTGCCATCGCAGTGGCCCACGTCAACATCGGCGCGGGAGTGAAGTTCCCCATGCCGTCCCCCACGTGCACGTTGGCATCGACGAGCAAGTCCACATGGCCATCATCATCGACGTCGACGACGCTCAACGTATTGCCGGCACTCGGCAGCAGCTGCGCCGTGCCCAGCAAGTTCGTCATATCGCCGGCGTGCCAATAGGTCGCCATCCCAATCGGCTGCACGACGAGATCATCGCGACCGTCCTCGTTCAGGTCAGCAACGCGCAGCGTGCTTCCGGCTGCGCCCGCCACAGAAACCGGTGCCAGGAAGCCACCGAGGCCATCCCCGGCGCGAGCAACGACAATCGTCTGGGTGCCATCCCACTCCAGATGAGCAACGTCTTCTTGCCCATTGCCATCGAAGTCGCCGACGACCAGGGACAAGTAGCCTTGTCCAGCAGCGATCGCCACGGACGTGAATCCGCCGAAGCCGTCATTGATCAAGGTATGCAGCAACATCGGTTGCGCGACGACTACGTCGCGATCGCCATCGGCATCCAAGTCGAGAGCGACGAGCGACCGTACTGGGGGCGCAATCAACCCAGCGGGCGCAGGCGTCAGATTTCCCGTACCGTCGCCCGTGAACAGGCGTACCCCAGCCCCGGAGGTCGCCGCCACAACGTCGGTAGCCCCGTCGCCGTCGAAATCTCCGGTTGCGAGTCCGCTGACTGAACCAAACGTCTCTGTGACCTCGAGACGGCTCCAGCCGCCGGCCCCGTCACCCAGCGCCAGCGCCAAGCCGTACGTGGTGCCTCCCGTGTTACCGCCGAGTCCGCACACCAGATCGGTCGAACCGTCGCCATCGAAGTCTTCGGTGGCAAGGTGCGTCAGTCGATTCGACAACAGCAATCGTGACGAGAGAGTCGCAAACACCGCTGCGCCGCTGTTGGACAGAATGGTCAAACGACTCTCATGCCGCGATAGGTGTGCGAGATCAACGGTACCGTTGCCGTCGAAGTCTGCTGCAGCAAGGCGGTGAATCCCAGCACTACCGACACCGAGCACGATCGGTACGGCAGGTGCCAGCACACCCGCGCCGTTCCCGAACAACATCGTCACAACCGGTCCTGCGTCATCGGCAACAGCAACGTCGAAGTCACCATCCCCATCGAAGTCGGCGACTTCGAACGCGCTGACACCGCCCGCGTGCTGCCAGACGACAGCCCCGAAGGTGCCGGTGCCAGTCCCCAGGCGCACGGCAGCACGTCCAGAGATCAAGTCTAGCGTGCCGTTTCCGTCGATGTCGACCGTCGCCAAGCCACCGGTCGTCGCTGCGTAGGATGCATGAACGCTCAGCCCCCCTAACCCATCGCCGAGGTGCACGACCAACTCGATCGCATTGCCACTGCCGGCGATCGTCGCAACGTCGAGATGGCCATTCGCATCGAAATCAGCGGCTACCATCTCCCAGACGTCGAACGTGAAGAGCCCCTTCTGGCGCGCGAATCCACCGATGCCGTCTCCGAGGAACACTGCGATCTCGTGATCCAACGCCACGTTCGCCGCGAAGTCTGGCAGGCCGTCGTTGTTGAAATCGCCAACAACGGAACGCCGTGAGCCAGGATCGGGCAACAGCGTCTCGACCAACCCCTGGCTACCATTGAGCAGCAGCATCTGCGAGACCGTTGCACCCAGGCGCGACGGTAGAATGTCGAGCGTACCGTTCAGGTCTAGGTCCCCGAAGCTCAGCGCGTCCGCGGTCCAACTGGTCGCGTAGCTGCGCGGCACTTCGAAACCGCCGCTCCCGTCACCGGCAAGCACCGACACACCGCTAGACCCCATGACGAGGTCAACATTGCCGTCTCCGGTAACGTCCGCTGCCGCAAAGGCACGCGGTAGGTCACCGCCCCCATACGAAGTGGCGCGGTCGACACATTGCGCCTGCACAGGCAGCGCCAGCGCCAGCCAAATGGCAACGGCGAGGAGTCCAACAAACGATTGTGGTCGCGGCGGTTGCAACATGCGCGGAGCCTCTAGTCAAACGGTGGAAATGGACAACCGGAATTCTAGCACACGGCGCAATCGGATGGCGGCGTCCTCCTGAGTTGGTTACTCTGGCGCTTTGGCCTCTGGAGGCCTGGACTCTGTCTCCCACGACCAGCAGTCGTATCGGTATCCTGTGCCAACGGAAACGGATACGCGCGATCATGATCCGCAACTGTTGCACCATTGCTTTCATGTTGTCGGCACTGAGCCTGACCACGCTTGCGCCTGCGCACGACGGGCTCCATGACGACATTGACGCAGTCACGCAGCGCCTTGCACGCGAAGCCGCGACTCTCACCAAGGAGCAACGAGCCAGCTTATTCTTACAGCGCGCCGAGCTTCTGCGGGCTCACGGCGACACCGCTGCCGCGCTGCACGACTACGCACGCGTCGAACAGCTGGCGCCGTCGATGCACGGACTTTGGTACGGACGCGGAGCTGCACAGCTGGCCCAAGGGCAGACCGAAGCTGCCCGGACCTCGCTACAACACTTCTGCAAACTCCATCCGCAGCAAGCACGCGCGCACCTCTTGCTGGCCACGGCCAGCGAACGCCTCGGCGCGTTCGATCTCGCTGCGTCCAGCCTCGAACAAGCGATCGCGCTGCAAGCACGGCCACAGCCAGAACACTTCCTGCGCTGGAGTCGGGCTCTGCGCCACTGTGGGGCGCTGCACACGGTTGAATCACTGCGGGTTCTCGAGCAAGGGCTCGAGCGCTTGCACCACCCGGTGGCACTTGCGATCGAAGCGGTTCGAGTCGAGATCGAGCTGCAGCGCTCCAACGCTGCGCTCGGCCGTTTGGCCCGGCTCGCCGCAGCCAGCCCCCGCCCGGAACGCTGGCTCGCTTGGAGCGGTAAGATTCTCGCCGACACCGGGCGCCAGATGGAGGCGCAGCTCCACTTCGAGGCGGCATTGCGCGCCATCGGGCAGCTGCCGCCCAGCCGTCGCGCGACGGCGGCAACACAACGACTCGAGAGCCGCATCCGATGGCTGCTCTACGAATGGCAAGGCGACGCTGTCCAAGTCGACTTTTGGGATTGGATCTAGACGATGAGAAGCAAGACCAAGGCAACCTTCGGCCTCACGCTGTTTGTTCTGATTGGCAATCCAGCACTGGCTGCCGACACGCTGGTCCCACTCGGCGCTACGTGGAAGTACCTCGACAACGGATCGAACCAAGGAACCGCTTGGCGCGCGCCCACCTTCGTCGACGCTGCGTGGGCATCGGGGCCGTCGGAACTTGGCTATGGCGAGGGCGATGAGGCGACGACCGTCGCCTCCGGTCCGGTCGACAATCATCACATCACGACGTACTACCGCCACTCCTTCAACGTGGTGAACCCAACCCTTTACACCGGCGTCACGATCAGCCTGCTGCGCGACGATGGGGCGATCGTCTACCTCAATGGCAACGAGATCATCCGGGCCAACATGCCGGCAGGAACGATCAGCTTCACGACGCTCGCAGCGAGCACGATCGGGGGCAGTGAGGAAGGAGTCTTCGAAGACTACTACTTCCCAGCAACAGTCCTGGTGCCCGGCAGCAACGTACTCGCGGTGGAGATTCACCAGCGCTCGCAGACCAGTTCCGACACCAGTATGAACCTGAGTCTGATCGCCAATACACCGGCAGACCCTGTGACGCTAACTCGTACCCCGTACTTGCAGCGCGTGTCGGAAACGGAGGCGACGTTGTGTTGGCGTACCAGCGTGCCGTCTAACAGCCAAGTCTCGTATGGTCTCGATCCGTTGGCGTTGACTCAGACGGAGACGGACACCGCCCTCGTTTACGATCACAAGGTGCGCCTGACCTCGCTCAGCATCGATACACGCTACTACTACGCAGTCGGTTCGACGACTCAGCAATTGGCCGGAGGAGACAGCAACCACTTCGTGCAGACGGCGCCCGCAAAGGGTAGCACCGACCTGATTCGCATCTGGGTCATTGGCGATTCGGGTACTGCGGACGCCGATGCCGCCGCGGTGCGCGACGCCTACCTAGCAGCCCCCAGTGTCGCCGGTACTGACTTGTGGCTGATGCTTGGAGACAACGCGTACAACATTGGGAGCGACTACGAATACCAAGAGGCGGTGTTCGACATGTACCCAACGTTGCTTCGCAACGTGCCAGTATGGTCGACAATCGGCAACCACGACGGCTTCTCGAGTACGTCCAACACCCAGACGGGACCGTACTTCGACATCTTCGCGCTGCCGATGGCCGCGGAGGCCGGCGGCATGGCAAGCGGTACAGAATCCTACTATTCGTTCGACTACGGCAACATTCACTTCATCTGCTTGGACTCACAAGGTAGCAACCCCGGACCTGCGGGTGCGATGAATCTGTGGCTGCAGGCAGATCTGGCTGCGACCGTCAGTGACTGGATCATTGCGTTCTGGCACCATCCTCCCTACACGAAGGGATCGCACGATTCCGACGACGTCAGCGACAGCGGCGGTCGCATGCAACAAATGCGTGCGCAGATTCTTCCGATCCTCGAGAGTGGCGGCGTGGACCTGGTCCTCTGTGGCCACAGCCACTCCTATGAGCGGTCGCTGCTCCTCGATGGGCACTACGGCGTCTCGGGAACGCTGACTCCGGCGATGGTGCTGGACTCCGGTGACGGTCGTGCCGATGGCGACGGCGCGTATCGCAAACCTGTCGCTCCAGCCGCCAACGCCGGCGCCGTCTATATCGTGGCAGGCAGCTCCGGCAAGACTAGCAATGGCCCGCTGAACCACCCGGCGATGTTTCTGTCCGTTGAGGAGCTCGGCTCATTGATCATCGAAGTCGAAGGCTCGCATCTCGACGTGCAGTTCTTACGCGAGACTGGCGCTATCGACGACTACTTCCGGATCGAGAAAGGGCAGGCGTTCGTCCGCGGCGATGCCAACGCTGACGGCACCGTCAACGTAGCTGACGCCGTCAAATCGCTCGGCTACCTGTTCTCGCAAGAGGTCGTGGAATGCTTGCGTGCACTGGACACAAACACAGACCTGGGTACCGACATCGCCGACCCTGTCTGGCTGCTGTCCTACCTGTTCTCGAGCGGTTTGCCACCTGCAGCTCCATTCCCGAATTGCGGCTCCGAGGCTGCTTCGGCGCTGACCTGTGACACTTTTGCTCCGTGCCCCTGATCGGTCTTCACCGTCAGTTGTCGGATGACCGCGCATGCCAGCAGCGCAACTGGAAGCCCGGTCAGGAGCGGCTCGGTTCGCAAGTGCTGGTGCATGAGCAGCGCCGTCATTGCTGTCGCGACGATGGCAGCCGTCCAAAGTAACAACACCACAGCGAGCCCAGATCGGTAGCCCAACCAAACGCCAATACCGAAACACAGAAACAGCGGCCAGGTGATCGCTACGGAATTCCAAGGGACTGGTGATCCGTAGAACGACGGTGCCCATGGGATTCGCTGCACGGAACCGAACTGCACGCCGTCGCGAAACAGCGTCATCCAACCGCGGTCGTAGCAGATCAGATAGTGGCGTACTTTCAGGTCCGAGAACGCCGCAGGCCACTCACCTTGGTGGCGCATTCCATTGCGACCGTTCGCCGGGTTACGGACCCGAAACACCAGCAGGTCGTTTTCCTGCCCTACCGTGAAGTTGCGAAAGTGGGGATGAGACGAATACGTGATCAAACGGGCTGGCCCGGTCTGCTCCAGGTGGAGCGGCGCGCAGCGCAACTCGATGCTGAACTGATCGGCACTCGTCAAAGTTCGGGCAAGCTCCGGCACAGCGCCGTCGGTGGACAACATCGTCGAGGCTGCGACAGCGATGCCCCCGGCATCGAGCGCAGACAGCGCGGAACCCGCTGCTGTCAACGCGACTTCATGCAGGTCTGGCCGTGGCTCGAGGCGCCCTGCACGATCCAACAGCAGCTCACCACCTAGCTCTCCAGAAAACGGATAGATCACGGCTGCACTTCGCTGACGTCGGCGCTCAGTTGCCCCGGGCTCCCGAAAGCTCGTCATCGCTAGCACCGCTACTTCGTCGGGATTGAACACACGTGGATACAGCGCAACGCCATCGAGCACGCCCAACCAGGTGCGGTTGCCGCTTCCTTCGTTGAGCAGCTGCAACGCCTGCTTGTCATCCCAATCTCGCAATTGTGTCGCCGTGCGTGGTACTGACTGGATCACGACTACCGTAGCCAGTGCGACGATTGCCGCTACTCGCCACAGTGGGCGGGCGTAGCGCGCGAGTACCGGCAACACTCGCATTCGCAACAGCCACGAGCCTACAACGATACCCAGCCCTCCACTCAGTGAGTTGACGGCGAGATCCGCTCCGCGAAAATGACGTAGCTCGACGAAAGCTTGTCCGTATTCGATCGCGAAGAAGCAGCTGACAATGACGAGGACATGGCGACGAATCGCCATCTGCGCAAAGCCGAGTCGCAAGAAGACACCGAGTAGCGCCAACAGGATGTGGCCCGCAGCATCATCTCCAGCGCCCACCAAGAAGCCCCGTTCGATCTCCGCGACTGCATCGCTGAAGGACGAGACCCGAAACGGGTACCAACTGAGAAGGATGTCGCAGATGAGCGCGAGGAAGAAGCCTACGCGACAGAGAATGACCCCAGCGTCTCTAGACGGCAACGCCGGCGCTGGGTCACTATTCCTCACCCGCCACCTCACGCCAACGTGCGACGACCTCTAGTAGCTCTGACCCGAACTTCTCCCAGCGTTTCGGCCCGAGGCCACTGATCCCGAGGAAGTCTCGCTCGTCGGTCGGCGGATGCGCGGCGAGCTCTTCCAGAGTTCGATTGCTGAAGACTGTGTAGGCTGGTGAACGCTGCGTCGCAGCCAGCGACGAACGAAAACCGCGCAGACGCTCGTACAGATCAGAGTCGATCGGGGCACCGGGATCGCGTGGGCGGCCGGCCTGTTTCTTTGCACCACCGCGACCGCGGGCGGGCGGCAACGGCGGTAGCTCTGGACTCGCTTCTCCCCGCATCACCATCGTTCCTGGGCGAGTAATCCCCAACACGCTACCGGAGGCGCCGTTTTGCGTTTCAAACGCTTCGCGCTCGAGAAACCCAACTTCCTCGAGATACTCGAGGAGTTCTCGCACCGACGCTTCTGACTCCGTTGCCAGCACACCGTGGCTGGGATTCTCATCCAAACCCCGGTCAACGATCGGGGCCGCTCGGCTGCCAGTCAGAATCTGCACGAAACGATTCGGTCCGAAACGGAAACTGAGACTTCCAACGGCCCGCAACGCTGCACGCGCACGATCCCACTCTTCGCCCGACAGCTGCGCGTAGCCACCGGCGCCGATGGCACAGAGGTCACAGGTGCCGCAGGAGTATCCGGTATCCTCCCCCAAGAAGTAGGTGCGAATACGTCCGAACCGACAACCCGTTCGCGCGCGCACGTAGCTAGATACGCGCGCCAGTCGCTCTTCGTCGTAGCGGCGTTTGGCAGCCAGGTAGTCGAGATTGACAGGACACTCGTCGGGGAACTCGCCGTACGGTATCACCATCTCGTCCTGTACGGCCACGAGGTCCACGCGTGCGAGCATCCCCAAAGCAGTGCGCAGTGCGCCATCCTTCTTGAGGTCCAGCTGCTCGCACAAGTCCGTCACTGAAGCCGTGCGGGTCGCCCCCTGATTGCGGGCCGGACTCCATTGTTCCAACAGCCGGTAGAGCCGCAGAAAGAGCTGCGGCTCGGGGTTGGCGTTCTCCAGGAAGAAGCGCTGCAAGATGAAACTACTGTTGTGATGCAGCAGCAAGCACCGAGAGGGTTCGCCGTCGCGGCCAGCACGCCCCGCTTCCTGGTAGTAGGCTTCCAACGATCCGGGCATGTCGTAGTGCAGAACCAGGCGAATATCAGACTTGTCGACGCCCATCCCGAAGGCATTCGTTGCGACCAACAAGTCCAGCTCGCTATTCATGAAGCGGTCTTGAATCGCACTCCGTCGCATGTCCGGCAGCCCAGCGTGGTATGCCTCGACCTGTAGGCCGTGACTGGTGAAGTGGCGGGCCACCTCCTCCACCGCGCGTCGACTTGCCGCATAGATCAGCTTGATGCCGTCGCACTCGCGTACGGCTGTCTCGGCAAGCGTTAGCTTCTCTTCTTTCGTAGCGGGGTACTGCACCTGAAAGCTGAGATTGGGACGCTCGAAGCCCGTCAAAACCTCCTCTGGATTGCGCAGTGCGAGCTGCTCGCAAATGTCAGCGCGAACGGCCGGAGTCGCGGTCGCCGTCAACGCGCTGACGGGCAGGCGGCCGAGTCGCTCCAAGACTGCGTGGAGGCGTCGGTAGTCGGGGCGAAAGTCATGCCCCCATTGGCTGATGCAGTGCGCTTCGTCGACGACGAAGCGTGAAGGTGGAAAGCGATCCAGGAATGCCAAGAAGCGATGGTTACGCAGGCGTTCCGGCGCCACGAGCAAGATCTTGATGTTGCCGCGCTCGAGATCCTTGGCGACTTGCCACTTCTCATCGCCAGACATCCCCGAATGCACGGTAGCCGCCGCAATGTTGCGGGCTCGTAGTTGATCGACCTGATCCTTCATCAATGCGATCAGAGGGCTCACGACCAACGCATAACCTGGCTGTAGGATCGCAGGGAGCTGGTAGCACAAAGACTTACCGGCTCCTGTCGGCATCACGACGAGCACGTCGCGCTCGTCCAACGCCGCTGCAACCGCTTCTCTCTGCCCCTCTCGGAACTCGCCATGACCGAACCCGTCCCGAAGCAGCGCTTCGGCTTGTTCGATGTGCGTCATCCGGTCCCCCTCGGTTGCATGATTGTCGGGCGCACGGAGAGTGCCGCAACCGCACCACGGACGCAAGGGAGTCTTAGTAGTCGGTGTCTACTCGATCGAGACGGCGATCTCCACAGAGTCCGGACGCGTCGCGTCGTGACGCTCGAAGTCTACGGCGAACGCGCGCTTGTATTGGGTCGACTCGCCGAAGTACCGCCAGATCCGCGCCCAGGTTTCGATCACGCACTCCGGCAACGGCCCCTCGCCGCGGAAGATCAAGTACCGCCCCGCCGGCACCTCGACTCCAATTGCCTCCAGAGGAATGTCCATCTCCTCCCCGACCTCGCAGGCGACCATCAAGGTGTACTCGTCATCGGCGCCGCCGGCGTAGTCGGTGTAGATCCCCAACAACTCTTCAGGGCGCACTCGTGGAGCAATGCTCTCGGCATAGCGTTCGCGTCCGAAACGCTGCCACAGCTGTCCGATCCGCGCCGTCGCGGGGTCGCACTCGCGTGGGTTGCTCGTGCGCACAGCGAGCCCCGCTGCAAGAAAACCGTCGATCTCTTTCAATTCTGGTTCGTCAGACATCTTCTCACTTCTTGGTCATCGAGGCTTCTTGGTCATCGCGGCATGCACGCAACGCAGAAAGTTCTTCGGGTTCATGAACCCTCTCCCCCATTTCGCGTCGTACTTGGCTAGAGGCGCAGCCGCAAGGATCTGGTCGAGGCTCTTGCCTTCGCGAATCAATGCACCGACGATCTTGCGGACGTCGATCAACAGCGCGCGGTAGCTACTGAGATCGGCTCGAGTCGCCAAAGGGCCATGCCCGGGGATGATCTTGAACTTGTCGTCAGTCATGGCCAGCGCTTGTTCCACTGCGGCGATCAGGCCATCCAAACTGCCGCCCGACGACACGTCAATGAACGGGTACATGCCGTTGAAGTAGACATCGCCCATGTGCAACACGTGAGCGTTGACGAAGTGGACGAAGCTGTCACCGTCGGTGTGGGCGTTCCCAACATGAACGATCCGCACTTCCTCCTTGCCCCAGTGAAACGTCATTCCTTCAGAGAAGGTCACCGTCGGTAATGCTGCGTCCGGGGATGGCGGCGTCTTACGACCGAAGAGTTCATTGAACTGCTCGGTCGACATCCGCTTGCGTACGTTGTCGTGTGCAACCAGCACCACGCCGCGCGAATTGAACTCAGCGTTGCCGCCGGTGTGATCGCCGTGCCAGTGCGTATTGATCAGAAAGCGGATGGGGTGCGGCGTGGCTTCTTTCACCGCGGCTACGATCGCGTCCGCGTGCGGTGCGAACTGGTCGTCGACGAGGATTGCGCCCTTGTCATCGACAAGCAAGCCAATGTTCCCGCCGCGACCAGTGAGCATATGGACGTTGCCCGCCACTGCTGCGGATTCGATGCTTATCGGCCCCTGCAGCCGCTGGGCCACGGCCGGCGACGCAGGGAACAGCGCGAGCAACCAAATGCCGACTAGCCCCAGACGATTTTTCATGAGTGCGCCCTCTCTGAGGGAAAATGGTTCAAACACCACAACGAGTTAAGACATCAGGAACCGCAGAGCATCGCGCCCCAGAGCGCCGTCGTCAACGGGCTGAGTCGCGTTCTTGGTCAGGAAAGTTACAGCTGTACCCTCCGGCCAACCGATCAATGAGTTGCCCGATGACTTGCCCGCCACGAGTACTCGTCTCCGCGAGTCCAGACGACTCTTGCACGAACAGAGATCGCAGTGAGCGGCTGCACAGCTAGGCAACTCCCCATTGACCAACTCCCTCACGGCATCTGCGTGATCAATGCAGAGGGTCGCGTCGTACTGTGGAGCCAGATCCTCGAAGACTGGCTTGGCGTCCCGCCCCAGAAGGCGGAGGGACGGCTAGTCGAAGAACTTCCGAGCATCATCGATCATGCTGCGTGGCGCGACTGGTGCGACAACATCATGAACGACGCCGTCAGCGTATTGCGATCGATGTTTCCCACGGACCAACTTCTGACGCAGACTCCGGCCAACTGCCCAGCACACCTAACGGCTTCCGCGCATCCCTACCGCCATCAAGGGGTCCCCGGCGTGATGTTGGTGTTCGAGGATCGACTAGCCGACTCCGACATTCAAGCCATGCAAGACGAGCTCGAGCGTGAAAGTCAGCGCTTGAAGGCTGACTTCCTCGCGCTCGTCAGTCATGAGCTGCGCACGCCTCTCAACGGGATCATGGGGATGGCGGTTCTCTTGCAGCTGACGAAGCTGGACGAGCAACAAGCGGACTACGTGAAGACTCTGAACGTGTCCGGGGAAGCAATGCTCAGCGTAGTCACTGAGCTGTTGGACTTCTCGACAGTCATGCGCAAGGGATTGACCTCCGAGAATGTACACTTTCGCCCCATTTCTCTTGTCGAGTCGACCGCGTCGACTTGGGCCTCCTGGGCTTTCGACAAAGGACTGAGCTTCATCATCGACTGCGACCCAACGTTACCGGCGTGGGCAATCGGCAGCCCAGAGAAGTTGCGTCACGCTCTCTCGAGCATCGTGAACAATGCGGTGAAGTTCACGGACCAAGGAGTCGTGTGCGTGCGCGCGCACTGCCGGCAAGGTCCCGATGCTCCGGCGGCAACACACGAGATCGAAGTCCAAGACTCGGGCATCGGCATCGACAGCCAGCAGTTGAGTCATGTTTCGGACGCGTTCTCGCAGGCGGAGCCAACCTTGACACGCCGCCACTCTGGGCTTGGGTTAGGGCTCTCGACATCTCATGAGTTGATCGCACGCATCGGTGGACGGCTGCACCTCGACAGCACACCGGGAAAGGGGACAACCATTCGTATCAGTGTCCCCATGACTCCGACTACTGCGCCCGAGCAAGAAGACACTTGCGACACACCACTGCCACCCGATCTCTCCGTAACCATCACTGGTGCGTCGGCGGCGGCTACGAATCTCGAGAAGTGCCTGCGCGGTTGGGGCATCGACATCGCGGTCGGCGACGCCGCGCAACCCGCTGCTGCAGTCACGATTCGCGAGGTCCCGTCCCCGTCTGGTCACGGCCCAACCGCGTTCGAAATAGTTTCCACTCATGACACAGCTGCCTCGACCGTCGTCCTCGAGCAACCTCTGCGCCGCGACGCGCTGCGCGACGCCGTGGCTCGCGCAGCGACGCCCCTCCTCGAAGCTACTCCCCCGACAGCCGATAGCGGGCAACTAAGAGCGCTCCTCGTGGAAGACAGCCCCATCAATCAACGAGTTGTCACACGCCTCCTCGAGCGGACTGGCTGCGAGGTCAGCGTCGCCAGCAACGGTGCGGAGGGAGTCACGCTCGCTAGCCGACAGGACTTCGACATCATCTTCATGGATTGTCAGATGCCGGTGCTCGATGGCTACGCGGCCACACGTCAAATCCGCTTGTCTGAGCAGGCTGGCGAGCACGTGCCCATCGTCGCGCTAACCGTGCAGGCCTTGCCCGAAGACGTCGAAGAGTGCCTGGCTTGCGGCATGGACTCTCACATTCCGAAGCCAGCGACCGAAGAGGCCCTGAGCGCCGCCATCGCTGCTATTGGCCCCATGACTGCCCGCGCGTAGACACCGGATCCGCCGCACTTCACCTGCAGATGCTCTTTCCGCTGCGCTCGAGATCGGCCAGAATCAGCGCCGATCCACGACGAGCACAGTGCAAAATGAGAGAGACACCAAGTGCGCATCCTGCATCTCTTCAGCAACTACAAATGGACCGGGCCCGCCGATCCTGCCGTGACGCTGGCGGCCGCACAGCAGGACGCGGGACATGACGTTACCTTTCGTAGCAGCGGCTACCTCAAGGGCGGCGAGAACTACCTGCAACAACGCGCGCGACGTCTCGGCATCGAAGTCGTCATCGACTTGGAGCTGCGCAAGCATCGCACGCTGATGCAAAACATGGGTGACGTGCGCAAGCTAACGAAGCTGCTCGCGGCAGAGCAACCAGACATCGTCCACTGCCACCAGGCCAACGACTATCGCATCACCAGGCGTGCGCTGGCCCGACTGGCTCGCTCTGGAACCCCAACGCCGCCACTGATTCGCACGGTCTACGACACTGATCCCGACCAGGTCACCGGCGCGATGGCCGCGGAGTTGCGCGAGAGTAGCGCTGCCCTGCTGGTCTTCTCGCAGCGGGTCATTGCACGCTTGATCGAGTTGGGCGTGCCGGCGCAACAGATCCAACACCTCAACACGAGCGTGGATCTCGAGCGCTTCGACCCGACTCGCGAGATGAAGGACCTACGGGGGGACTTCGACTTCGATCAAGACGACTTCCTCGTCGGCATCGTCGCGCGCGTGCAACCGCAGCGTCGCTTCGACCTACTCCTCGACACTGCCGAGCTGCTGCGCGAGCGCTGCCCGCGCTTCCGCTTGATCGTGATCGGCCGCGGCAGCAAACTCGAGTGGGTTGCGCGCCAACCCGCGCGTGAACGCGGGCTCCTCGATCAGAACGTCTTCTTTCCCGGCTATTTCTACGACGATGAGTATCCGCTGATGCTGCGAATGCTCGACGCCAAGTTATTCATGGTGCCGGGTACCGACGGCACCGCCCGTGCCGTCCGTGAAGCATTGGCAACTGGACTCCCGGTCGTCTGCACCCGCCGTGGGATGCTGCCGGAATTGGTGCAAGACGGAGAGACCGGCTACGTTATCGATGAAACGCCCGAGGACCTCGCAGCGGCAATCCAGCGCTTGCACGACGACCCGGCGCTGAGACAACGCCTCGGCGCCGCGGCCCGCCAGTACGCGCAGGAGAACTTCCGAATCGACCAACAGCGCGATACGAGCATCGACGTGTACGAACAGTGCCTGGCCCGAGCCCAGTCATGACTGGAGATGCAGCGCCCCTCTCCGTCCCTTTGGCCGAGCGTCTGCGACCGCGGTCATTCGCCGAGGTCGTCGGGCAAGAAGAGATCGTTGGCAGCGATGGGCTGGTCCCGCGCCTGCTCGCCGGTGGCCGGCCGCCGTCACTGATCTTGTGGGGACCTCCCGGTTGCGGCAAGACGACTGTAGCACGCCTGATCGCCGAGCAGTTGGGCCTTCCCCCGGTGGCCATCTCCGCCGTCACTGCAGGGGTCAAGGACATCAAACAGATCGTCGAAGCTGCCCGAGATACGATCCGTGTCGGCGGCGAACCGACGTTGCTGTTCGTCGATGAGATCCATCGTTTCAACAAGGCGCAGCAAGATGCGTTTCTCGGACCTCTGGAGGACGGCACGCTAGTCCTCCTCGGCGCCACGACGGAGAATCCCTCCTTCGAACTGAACTCGGCACTCTTGTCACGCTGTCGGGTCGCGCCGTTTCGAGAGTTGGCTCGCGCAGATCTCGGCCTACTGCTGCTACGTGCACTCGGCGACCAAGAACGCGGCCTGGCTGCAACTGGGCTCGACGTCAGCGAGGCTGCCCGCGAGCGCTTGCTGGATATGGCCGACGGAGACGCGCGTTCCCTACTGACCGACCTCGAGTGCCTCGCGCTCGGTTCGACACCCGAGACCCCGCGCAGCGTCGACGAACCCGACCTACAAGCGCTACTGGCGCGGCGCACGCCGCGCTTCGACCGGGCTGGCGACGAACACTTCAATACGATCAGCGCGTTGCACAAGTCTCTACGGGGCAGCGATCCTCAAGCTGGGCTCTATTGGCTAGCCCGCATGCTCGAAGGTGGCGAGGATCCGCTGTACATCGCGCGCCGATTGGTTCGTTTCGCGGCAGAAGACGTCGGGTTGGCCGATCCGCAGGCGCTGACGATCGCGGTCGCCGCGCGCGATGCGGTGCACTTCATCGGCCTCCCCGAAGGCGCGCTGGCACTCGCGGAGCTCGTCGTGTATCTGGCGACCGCACCAAAGTCCGATCGCATCTATCGGGCCTATGGGGCTGCCGTCGATGAAGTGCGGCGCTCTGGCTCGCTCCCTGTGCCGCTGGAAGTGCGCAACGCACCGACCCGGCTGATGTCTGAACTCGGTTACGGCAGTGGCTATGAGAATCCACACGCATCCGAGGACGGGTTGAATGTCCCGTTCCTTCCCGAGCAACTGCGCGGCACCCGCTTCTATGAACCCGGAGCGCTCGGCTTCGAGCGCGAGATCCGCAAGCGGATCGAATACTACGACAAGCGGCGCCGGCCGCAGCCGTAGCAGCAGCCTCGGGCACCTACCGCGCACCACCGCTCCCGCCACGTCGAACCACCACCAGGCCCACCAAGCACCCTCCCGCCACGAACCTTCCGAGAACCTGAAGACCCCGTTCAGAACGTTGCTGGGCTGGTCGATACAGCCATAGCTCTCCATCCATACTGCGTGGATGGACCGCAAGGGCATTAGCTACGTAACTTTACTCGTTTAGCGGAGTTGAGACCATGGGGAATGTGTTCTCACTGCAGCGCTCGCGGGCGCTCGGCGTTGTTCTTTCACTCGCAATCGTCTGTTTCCTCGGCTACGGCTGTGGGGGCAGCAGTAGCGGTGGCGGTGCTGTAGGCACTGCGATCTCAGGGAGCCTGACCACTCCCGGAAGTGGCAGCCTGCCGGCCGGCGTCGGGGTTGGCCCGAACGCCGACCCGACCGCCGATGCCGGCGTGCCCGGCGCCACGATCGAGGCCAAGGACGGCGACGGCAACGTTGTCGCGTCGACGACGACGGCCGCCGATGGCAGCTACACGATTCGCGTCCCGGACGGCACGTATCAGATCGGGGTCAGCCTCGGCACGATCGATTTCTTCGTCCCCTCGACGAAGTCCGTGATCGTGCAAGGCAGCAATGTCCAAGGTCTGACGACGGACGGATCGAACGACGTGCTCGACTTCGGTGTGCCGGAACCGACTGGGACGGACATGAGTGGCCAGGTGCAAGGCACCGGCGGCTCCGCTGTGACGGTCGAGATCATCGACGCTGATGGTATTGTCCGCTACACAACGGTCACCGACGCTAGCGGCAACTACACGATCACCGATATCCTGCCAGAGGGGAACTACACGGTCCGCGTCGCGACCGACACCCTCCCAACGGGGACGGCAGCGCCGACGCCGCAGAACATCTCGGTCGCCGATGGCACCGCAGATCTGAACGTCAACTACGACCTCCCGACCGCCACCCAGATGAACGGATTGATCAGCACGACCGGTGGTGTCGCTCCCCTCGCCAGCCTGTCGCCGTCTGGAGACTTGCAGCCAGCGTTCCTGCCGACAGCGGAACTGACCGTCACTGACGAAGCGGAAGTGATCGTCATCGAGGTCGGATTCGGCGAGATCGGTCGCTTCCCGATCCTGACCGACGGCTCGTTCGCCCTGGACGTGCGCGATGGTTCGTACATTCTCGAGTTCCGCGGCCTCGGCAACGACGTCGTGGCCCCGGCTCCGATCAGGATCACCGTCAAGGGTGGCGACATCTATACTGATGGTTCCGACACACCGCTCGATGCCAGCGTCGACACCCTGGGCAGCACCGCCCACGACGTCTCGGCTACTCTTACCGGAACTGTCACGCTCGACGGCACCGGCGTCGAAACGATCGTCTTGGCTCAGGATCCAGTGACCGGCGGTGTCGTCGCATCGGCAAAGACCGACAGCACCGGCGCCTTCGAACTACCGCTGGCCGATGGTTCGTATGACATCATTCTCGAGCCTGACTTTCTTCCGACTGGGGTCCTGCCTCCGGCCGCGATTCGCGTCGCCGTCGAGAGTGGCGATGACCCAGCGAATCCGTTCAAAGAAGACAACGGTACTGCAGACGATGGCGTCGTCGATTTCCCCCTCTCGCGCGCCAACGTTGCTCTTTCCGGAACTATCACGGATTCCGCCCCTGCTGGCATCAGTAGCATCAAGGTTCTTGCCTTCAAAGGTGACGATATCGTCGCCCGTGCAGAGAGCGACTCCGATGGCGTGTTCACGCTCGACCTGCCACTCGGTACGGTCGACATTCGCCTCGCTGCGAGTAGCGTCCCGACCAGCTTCATTGTCCCCGATGAGCTGCGTCTCGACATTGCGAGCGACGGCACGGACATCACGATCACCGGTGACAGCGGCGTCATCACGGCACTGTCCTACGTACTCGAGGACGCCGGCTTGCCTAACCTGACCGGCACGGTCGTCTTCGACTTCGACAACGACATGAGCATCGATACCGACAACACAGACGGCGCCCACGAGTTCGTCGGCTGCCGCGTTGTCGTCGCCGATTCCAACGGCGAAGAAATCTTGTTCGAGCAGCCGTCGAACCCGTTCGATGGCAGCTTCACGTTCACGCTGCCCAATGGCACGTACGTGATCGGCCTCGATCCACAGGGATTGCCCCCAGGGACCGCAGCGCCGCCACGCCAGAAGTTCACAGTCGGCACCGACGGCATCACGATGGCCGACGGCACGCTGACACCGACTGTCAGCCTCCCGGCCACGATGGGCTTTGAGCTCGTCGCCCGCGCCGCCACGCTGACCGGCGCCGTCACGATCAACAGCCGCGGGACCTCCGTCGCGCTGAACCTCGTCGATCTAGCGAC
>JBCCHQ010000021.1:0-52151 GCA_039028735.1 Planctomycetota bacterium
CCGGTGACGGAGTCGCGTGCGTTTAAGCACGCGCCGCGGTGACCGACAAGTCACCGGTTGATTCATGTGGTTGTGGCCGAGCTGCGGCCGGCTACTTCTTCTGCCGCTTCTCGAGCTTTGCCCAACTGTCGCGCAGGGGCACCGTGCGGTTGAAGATTGGCGCGCCTGGTGCCGAATTCTCACTGTCGACGCAGAAGTAGCCGAGCCGTTCGAACTGCACGCGCGTACCTGGCGCTGCCTGCGCCAGGCTGGGTTCGACCGGCACGTTCTCGAGCAGCTCGAGCGAGTTCGGGTTCAAGTTCGACGTCCAGTCCTTGCCGTCTTCGACAACGGTGGGGTCGATCTTGTCGAACAGATGATCGTACAGGCGCACGGTTGTGCGGTACGCGTGCTTCGCAGACACCCAATGGATCGTACCCTTGACCTTGCGCCCATCGGGGGTCGACCCGCCGCGGCTCTCGGGGTCGTAGGTGCAGCGCAGTTCTGTCACTTCGCCGTCGTCGTCTTTGATGACTTCCGTGCACGTCACGTAGTACGCATATCGCAATCGCACCTCGCGCCCCGGAGCCAGGCGAAAGAACTTGCGTGGGGCATCCTCACGGAAATCGTCGCGTTCGATGTAGATCTCGCGCGCAAACGGTACCCTGCGCTTGCCAGCACTCTCGTCTTCGGGGTTGTTGACGGCGTCGAACTCTTCCTCTTGGTCCTCTGGGTAGTTGTCGATCACAACCTTCAGCGGACGTAGCACGGCGAGGCGCCGTTCAGCAGTGCGATTGAGCTCTTCGCGGATCGCGTTCTCTAGTAGTACAACGTCGATGGTGCTGTTGAAACGAGCCACCCCTGCCTGCGCGCAGAACTCGCGCACGGCGCTGGGGGTGTACCCGCGGCGGCGTAGGCCGCTGAGTGTCGGCATCCGAGGGTCGTCCCAACCGCTCACATGTCCAGCCTCGACCAGCTGCCGCAACCAGCGCTTCGACATGACTGTGTACGTCAAACTCAGGCGCGCAAATTCGATCTGCTGCGGGCGCTCTGCGACTTCCAGTTCTTCCAGGAACCAATCGTAGAGCGGGCGGTGATTCTCGAACTCCAGGCTACAGAGAGAGTGCGTGATCCCTTCGATTGCGTCGCTTTGTCCATGCGCAAAGTCGTACATCGGGTAGATGCACCAGTCGTCACCCGTGCGATGATGCGTCGCGCGCAGGATCCGATACATGACAGGGTCTCGCATGGTCAGGTTCGGCGACGCCATGTCGATCTTGGCGCGCAGTACCCGTGAGCCGTCTTCGAACTCGCCAGCACGCATGCGCGCGAACAGGTCGAGGTTCTCTTCAATGCTGCGGTCCCGGTGCGGACTGTTCTTGCCTGGCTCGGTCAGCGAGCCGCGATACTCGCGCGTCTCTTCAGGAGTCAAGTCGCAGACATAGGCCTTCCCCTTGCGGATCAGGAGCACGGCCCAGTCGTAGAGCTTCTCGAAGTAGTCCGACGCGAAGAACAAACCCTCGCCCCAGTCAAACCCAAGCCAAGAGATGTCGTTCTTGATCGCGTCGACGTACTCGGTGTCTTCTTTGACTGGATTGGTGTCGTCGAAGCGCAGGTTGCAGCGGCCGCCTGGAAACTCCTGCGGCGTTGCGAAGTTCACGCAGATCGCCTTCGCGTGACCGATGTGTAGGTAGCCGTTGGGTTCCGGGGGGAAGCGCGTGTGCACGCGCCCTCCGTTGTGGCCGGCCGCGACGTCTGAGGCGATGCGCTGGTGGATGAAGTGCCGACGTGGGTCATCGCTAGTGTTGTCTGAGTTGCTGTCGTCAGCAGTGTTCTTGGCGCCAGTCATCGAACCTAAGTCCCTCTCGATCTTGCTCTTCGCCGTCGCTGCCGTCCGGATCCTCGCACGGCTACAGGCCGCAGGATCATAGCAGTCGGTGCCAAAAAGCCAACGTCACGTCCTTGGGGGGCAGCGGTGCGCCAGCTCCTTGAGGATGGCAGTACGCCAGCTGGCGATCTCGGCGCGACCGCAAGATCCCAGCGATCCCTGAAGCCATGCCGAAAGAGCGACTTGGGGGAAGGAGCAGCCGAGTCCGACGCTGCGTCAGTACAATAGAGCCATACGGATGGTTCTACTCAATACGACCCGGAAGCGCCCAGTGCGTCGAGGTGCTTCCGGGTTTCTTTGTGCCCGCTGTGAGGCACATCTCCTAGCGAGACCCAGCACAACAAACAGGCCCCGCAGAACCGACAGTTCTGCGGGGCCTGCTTTCGTATCCCTAAAGACGGGTCGCTGTCTTACGGGCAGTCTGGGAACGTGGCGCAGTCCAGTCCGTCTGCGACAGTGTCTTGGCCACAGATCGGATAGGGACCAGGTGGCGTCACGCCCAGAAAGAGCGCGCTGAGGATTGCGACCGGGTCGCTGATATCGATGTCGCCATCGTCGTTGCCGTCACAAGCGTCCAGGCAACCAGGCGCGGCTCCGCCGTTGAAAATGTATGCCAACAGAGACGTCGCGTCGACGAGGTTCAACGTACCGCCTCCCGCGCAGTCGGCGCGGACGAAGTCGCTGGAGCTGGATCCGCCGGGAGCGGTGACTGTTGTGGTCACATCACTGGGAGTCCCTGGGCGAAACAGTCCCAATGTCGCCGTCGCGGTCGCGGGTGCGCAGTCACACTCGAACCAGAAGTTGTACATCGTGCCCCAGCGTAGCGCGTTGCTATCGGGGTTCTGCGCGAACGTTTGTGGCGATGACCACGTGATGCTGCCCCCGTTGACTGTCGCAGCCCAGTCGGTGCCGTCGTAAGGCTCGAGGCTATGATAGGGGACGTCCTTGAAGCCTGTGTTGACGACGGTTGCGCCCGCCGGCACCGGAATCGAGAAGCTACCGCTGGAGCGGTCGGAGTTCAGGTTGAACACTGCATAGTCGTAGCGCCAGTTGCCAGAGCCGAGGTCAGTGGCTTTGTGACCGACGAAGAAGCGCCCCTCGCTGGGTACGTCCACGATGTCGATCTGCACAGCCGGGTCGGGGACGCCAACGCCGAGTCCGTGGTCTTGCCAGGCGTAGATCGCAGGGCTGCCGATGGCCATCGGCCCGGTGGGGTTGAGATCGAGGCTACCGGTGACGAGGACACGCTTGTACGAGGCGTTGTTCCAGGCGTTGTTGTTCGCTGCGTCGTCGGGGGCGACGTAAACACCCTCGACGAAGTAGATCGAGTTGGAAGTCACGAGGTCGGCTTGTTCGATCTGCAAGCGCTTGTCGATGGCGGTGCCGCTGGGACCCGACGCGCCGGGGTAGGCACCGGTGAACGCGTTCACGGTCGAACGTGGGCCGAGGATACTGTGGATCCCGTTGAAGCCGGAGCCATAGACGTCTAGGCAGCCGGCGCCGAGGACGCTGCCGCCTTGACCGTTGCAAGGCAGGCCGCAGCCACCTCCGGCAGCGGCACCGGTCCCGTTCTTGACGAACGACATCCCCAGCTGCTCCATGCGGCCGTCGCGCAGGCGGTACGCGTTCATCGCTAGCAACGGTGTGACCGAACCCCACTGCAGGTTCTCGTCGCCGATGTTGCAGGTGTTGCTTCCCAGTGAGTAGGCGTAGATCGATCCGACAGGGCCGTACTTCGTAATGCCGGTGCAGTCGCTGTACACGACATCTGGACCGACCACGAGGCTGCCATCGAAATTCTCGAGCAACAGCGTGAAGTTACCACTTGCGCCGTTGCCGGAAACGCGAACCCAGTAGGTCGAGCCGATCGTGACCGTCGCCGTGGCGACCGACTGCTGACCGCAGCTATTGTCGTTGCAGGCGATCTCGTTGGCTGTGGTGCCGGGGCACGCGGTGTGGATCGATACCATCGTGTTGTAGGTGCTGCCGCAAGTGCTCGCGCGCAACGTCTGCTCCGTCGCCGTAATCTGGTACCAGACCGACGCCGCGGTCGCGCCGCAGGATGCACTGCCGTCGCTGTTGTTCCCGGCGGTATCGCCCAAGTACGTACCGGGGGTCACGATTGTGGCGTTGATGCAGTCGTCGTTCGGATCGGGCGCTGGAGGTGCAAGGCAGATAAGGCTGACCTCGAAGTTGCCTTCGCTGCCAGAGTAGCCATGAACCAAAATGTAGTAGTCGACGCCCAGCGTGGATACCCACGACACTCGTGAGCGTAGGCTGTTCAACGTGCAAGTGTTGTCGTCATCGTTACCCGTGATGCAGTTGAGACTCGCACAAGTGCCGCTGTAGACGCGCAGCTTCGTGTCATAGTCGCTACCCGAGTTGCACGTCGTCACTTCGATTTCATCACCGGTACCAACGAAGTGGTACCAAACCCCGCCGCCGCTGCCGTCGGACGTTCCGCAGTTGCCTAGGTTTTCTCCGCCCGCACCGACTGTCGTTCCAGTCGTGATTGCCGGGCACGTCAGCGTTATGGCACCGGTGCAGGCGTCATTGACGGGTTGTGCCCCGGCCGTGGCCGTGAGGCCGATTGCGAGGCAAGCGATGGCGAGAACGGTCAAAGGTCGTCGACGCGTCATATCTGCTCCGATCGTGGGAGGTTGCCCAGGCGACCGCGCCGCACCCGACGCGGCCAGTCGTAAGATACTTCGCCGAGTCTACCGTGTCGGGGCGTCGTTGGTAGCGGTTGTGGCTTCACGAGGCGAAAAGGAGGCCTCGTCGTTCGCCTGCGTTGCCTCCGGGGCGAGTTTCGGTTGGCTCTGTGGCAGTGCTTCTTTGGCCGGTTCTGCGTCACGCGGCCGCGTGGATGGCGTTGGCTCAGTGTTTGGTTCAGTATCTGGCTCTGTGCGTGGCTTTAAGCGTGGCTGCGTTGCCGGCGGGTGCGTCGGTGGCCGCGCGGTCGCCTGCTCCTTGTTGCGGCCGCGCGGGCCTTGGTCAGCGAACGAGCGGTTGCAGAAGCGACAGCCGCCTCCCGTGAACGCAGCGGTGCAACAGACCTCACAGCGGCGGAGGTGGCGCAGAGCCGCAAACAAACGCTGAAACGCCGCCTTCGCTGGTTCCAGAAGCGTCTGGTCAGCAAGCTGCAGGTGTCCGACGCGGCCCACGTTGCAGGCTGCGCACCAGCCGTCGCCGCGGGCATGCTTGCGACACGTCTCGCACTTGAGGTCGGTTCCTAGAACAACCTCCCCGCGAGCGATGCAGTACGTGAGATCCGATAGATACGCCAACTCATCGACGAAGCCAAACTGACACGCGTCACAAAACCCACCGCTCTCGCTCGCGGCGATACACTGCTTGCACGTCAGTAGCGACACATCGATGTCGTGCCCGTGCGCGTCGATCGCTTCGTGGAGCATCTTCGATCGAATCGCGATGCTGGCGACGTAGCCGACTTGGTGTTTGTCGCACCAATTCGTCATGCCGCGGACGACCTGTTGGCATGGACACTCGAGCGTTGCCTGCTTCTTAGGAGTTTGCAGACTCTGGCCGCCGTCTTGTTGTTGCAACGGGCTCGCGTGGCGCGGCAGATCCGGCTCTTGTCCAGAAGCAAGGTCCGCGATTCCCAGCGCACAAACGGCGACCAGCCAAAGCAAGCTGCGACGTGTGACAGTCGGTCGCGTCCCTACGGGCACGCGCTGAACGCCGCACACGCGAGAGCGTCGGCAGCGACATCGGCACCACAGGCGAGTGGTCCCGTCAGCGGCACCGTCGGGTTGCCAAACAGCGCACCCAGCGCGGCGACGGCATCGGCGACGTTGAGGCTGCCGTCGTCGTTCGCATCGCAGGCGTCGTCGCACTCCAGTGACACGCCGGGCCCGTTCGGGAACAAGAAGCCCAGTAGATTGACGGGGTCGGCGATATTGAACGAACCGTCCACGTTGCAGTCGCCGCGAGTGAAGTCGGCATCGGCCGGCGGTGGGCCGACCGTCACCGTACCCGTCTGGCCGGCTAGGTTCGTAGGGGTGTTCGCCGCGATCGTGAACGTGTCGGGGGTAAAGCTGGTCAGCTGCATCGACATCGTGCCGTCGGTGGGCAGCTGGCCGCTGGTGAACATGAAGCTGTCGTAGTTCTGGGCCTGCCCATACCAAATCGTATCGCCAGCGAGATCGATGAGTCCGTCCGGGATGATGAAGTCCGGTGTCGGCGCGCCGGGGAGCGCCGCGAACGCGGCCGTTGCCAGTAGCAGGTGTTTGTTGCCGGTCGGGCCAGGGATGTTGCTGGGAAACGTGAACGCGATTGTCGTCGACACGCTGTGCACGATCACGCCGTTGAGATTCACTTCGTTGTTGCTACCACAGCACTCTTTGAGCTCGACGAACTGTACCGTGCCGTCGGGGTTGCTAAACAGCTCGTTGACCTTCCACAGGTGAGAACCGGCGTCAGCTGGCATCGAAACGCAAGCGAGGGCCGCGAAGACTGCAGTCGATACGAATCGACGGACACCGAAACGACATGCGCTGGGGCGGGGCATTGGACCTCCTCTTGAATGGTGAATTCCGAACCAAGAGACATCCTAGGGCGCGGCGTCGTAGACAGCAATGACAAGTTGGGCGGGTGTGTGGCGCGAGGCCAACGAAAAACGGCCGGTGCTGCAGTATGCAACACCGGCCGTTGTCTGTCTTTGAAAGTGAGGGCTATGGGGCGACGAACACCTCGATAGCGCTGATCTTCGGCGCGTCGGCGAGGCCCCGCACCAGCGTGATGTCGAGGTTACCGATCACGCTGACATTGAAGAACTCGTCAATCGCCGTGAAGTTGCCACCGGCCACTGTGGCGATGTCGTAGTTCGTGAGGGCAGCGCTGCCTTCGATAGTGAGGTCGAAGATCCGACCGCCGGGCCCCCAGAAGGTCTCAGCGAAGTAGATGCGGACCCCGTACATTCCATTACCGCTGACCGGCAACGAGTAGGTCGTCTGCGGCTGCAGCGTGTAGCGTTCGCTGTGGTACAGGACGTCGTCTTCGGTATTGGCGATCTCGGCGGCGATCGTGAAATCAGCGCTCGTCGCCGGGTCGAACCCAAAGTCGGGCGACCAGCTGTTGCCGAACTCGTCGGTATAGACCAGGCCGCTCTGACCGCAGTTGATGCGGTAGCGTACATCGACGCTGATCAATTGATCTGCGAAGGCAGCGCCGAAGCCATCGTCTGTCACTCTGACAACGATCACCTGGATCCCCAGGTCGGCGCCGGTTGGCGTCCATTCCAAGAGGCCCGTCGTTGGGTCGATCGTGGCGCCAGCAGGTCCTGATTGGATCGAGAACGTCAGGTCGTCTCCATCGGTGTCGGATGCTTCTACGTCGTAGACCAGTTGAACATTCGCTGTTGCACTCGTCGGCGCCATCGAGCCAATCGTCGGCGGATCGTTGGGTATGCCGCTGACAACCAGGTCGAAGTTCTGCAGCGCAGTTCCGCCGGCGTTGTCGGCTACCTGCACCGTAAAGGCATGAGTGCCAATGTCGCTGATCCCCGGCGTCCACTCGATGCCACCATCGTTGGCGCCGATCGTCGCGCCGGTGGGCGCCGTGAGCAGCGAGAACGTCAGCGGGTTCGAGTCCACGTCTGAGGCAGCGACGTCGTAGCGGTAGATTTGCGTTGCGGTTGCTGTGGTCGGGGCCGTCGAGTCGATCGAAGGTGGCGTATTGGCGTCCCCGTCGCGTTGAATCGCGATCGCGCACAGCTTGGGTGCGTCGGCGCCCGCAATCTGAGACAGCACGATCTGCAGCGAGTTGCCGCTGGTTGCGACGCTGAAGTTCTCGATGTGAGCGGTACGGCGCGGTACTTCGGCGAGGATGTCGAAGTTGAGCAGCTCTTCGCCGGTCACGAAGATGTCGAAGCGGCGGTTGCCAACGTCAGTCCAGTGATTCTCGGAGAAGAAGAGGCTCACTGTGTACGCACCCGGTGTCACCGCAAGGACGTAGTTCATCTGCGCCGCGAAAGTGTAGCGTTCGGAGTGATACAGCGTCGGACGGTTGGTGCCGGCGATCGTGACTGCGCGCTCGAAAACACTGCTGTTGGCGTCGAAACCAAAGTCTGGCGCCCACGGATCCCCCTGCGGATCGACAAAGACAGTAGTGAGCTCCCCGCAGTTGATGCGGTAGCCGACGTCGACTGCGAAGTTCTGCGTGGCCGTGAGTGCGCCCATCGGGTTCTGATCGGAGACGCGGACTACGAAGTTGTTGAGGCCCAGGTCGGTACCCACAGGCGTCCACGCGATCTCGCCGGTCGTTGGGTTGATCGTGGCACCTGGCGGGGCCGTTACCAGCGAGTACAGGAGCATCGTCCCCGGATTCGGGTCAACAGCGATCGCCGTGTACTCCCAAGTCAACGTGACTGACGTCTTCGTCGTCAGCGGCGTCGACGTGAATGCCGGGGCGAGATTGTTCTCGGACAGCACTTGTAGCTCGAACGTCTGGAGCGTTGACATGGATGTCGTGTCAGTCGCACGGACAGTGAACGTAGTCATGCCCGCCGAGCCCATACCCGGCGTCCACTCCAAGAGGCCGCTGATCGGATCGATGATCGCACCCATTGGACCGGTCACGATCGAGTACGTGATCGAGTCCCCAGGGTTGCCGTCGACGGCATCGACGTCGTAGGAGAAGAGTTGTGCCTCCATGGCGACCATCCCGGGAGTCGACGTGATCACCGGCGCCACCTGCAGAGCCTCATGACCAAGAACCTCGATGGCACTGATCTTCGGCGCGTCTTGCGGCAGGTCGATGAAGACGATATCGATCGAGCTGTCGTTGATCGTGACGTCGAAAGTCTCCGTCATCGCCGTCAGCGGAGCACCGCCGTGAGCCGGGTCGAGAATGTCGTAGTTCGGTGCCATAACGACACCTTCGATCTCGATGTCGAAGACCCGCACGCCGGGGGCGACGAACGTCGTCTCAGCGAAGTGCAGTACGATCGTGACATCGCGGGGCAGCGTCGGCAGCGAGTACCCGAGTCGCGCCTGCGACAGGGTGTAGCGTTCGGATTGGTAGATCTTGTCGTTGTCGGTGCCCGCGATCGGGTCCGAGACGGCATACCTCTCGTTGACGGGGTTGTCGAAACCAAAATCGGTCGCCCAGGAGTTGCCGTCGGTATCGACGAAGATGTCGGTCAGTTCGCCGCAGTTGATGCGATAGCGCACGTCGACTGTGAACTCTTGCTCTGTGAAGAGGTTGCCGTCGTCGGTGGCGCGCACGACGAACGAGTGCAAGCCGATGCCATTGGGCAACCACGTCAGCTGCCCGTTCAGCGGGTCGATCGTTGCGCTACCTGGGCCCTCTTGGAGCGAGTAAGTAACCGTGTCGTCGACGTTCGGATCGGTCGAAGTGACCGTGTAGCTGAGGGCGACGTTCATCGAGGCCGACAGCGGTGGCGCGCTGGTGATTTCGGGAGCCACGTTGCTCTCCGGGGCGACCACGACGATGAACAGTTGCTCGTCGCCGGCGCCACCAGCATCGGCTGCCCGCACACGGAAGTCGTGGGGGCCGATCTGAGTCTCACTCGGCGTCCATTGGATCAGGCCGCTGAGGGAGTCGATGCTGGCACCTTGCGGTGAAACCAGCAGCTGGAACGTTGGTGAGTCAGCAGGGTCCGGGTCCGTTGCGGTCACTGTGTACGTGTAGGCAAGCATCTGGCTGGCCGCCAAGATCGGCACCGAAGTAATTGTCGGCGGTTGATTGACATCCGTTACGTTGACCGTGAACGGTTGTTCACTGAGCAACCCCTCGCTGTCTGTGACACGGACGACGAAACTCTGCAGTCCGGTTTGCAACGCTGTGGGTGTCCACGCGATGGCGCCGCTCGAGGAATCAATCGTCGCACCCGTGGGGGCTGTCTGGAGTGAGAAGGTCAGAATGTCGCCGCTGTCTGGATCTGTTGCGATGACATCGTAGACGTAGAGCACGTTCTCGATGCCCATCGTGTTCGCGGACGAAACGATAGTCGGTGGTTGATTCACGTTGCCCACAGCGACCGAGAAGTTCTGGACGCTAGTCAGGCTGCCCGTATCGGTCGCGACGACCGTCACGTTGTGACCACCCTCTTGTGCCAGAGTTGGCGTCCAAGAGATCAACCCAGTGAACTGATCGATTGTCATCCCTGCGGGACTTGACGACAGCGAGAAGTAGACCGTGTCCATTGGGTCGAGGTCATCAGCTGTGACGAGGTACGAGTACGCGACGCCTTCGGTCGCCGTCGTCGTTGGCGTCGACGTGATCGTCGGCGCCTGATTGACGTCGGAGACTGTGACGGTGAACCCTTGT
Source organism: Planctomycetota bacterium (assembly GCA_039028735.1). Taxonomy (GTDB): domain Bacteria; phylum Planctomycetota; class UBA8108; order UBA1146; family JAJFFE01; genus JBCCHQ01. Next base: position 10,181 of record JBCCHQ010000021.1, read on the forward strand.
TGATCGTGGTAGTTGCCGACGCCGTCGTCTGTTGCGCGCACCTGGAAGACGGTGTCGCCGGTCTGGTTGGCGGTCGGGATCCACGTGATCACGCCGGTATCGACGTTGATCGAGGCACCACTGGGAGCAACCAGCAGCGCAAAGCGGATCGTGTCGGTCGGATCGGGGTCGGTAACGACGACCGTGTACGTATACGGTGCCGCTTCAGTCGCGGTGATGACCGGCGTCGACGTGATCTCAGGAGGTTGGTTGACGTCCGAGACCGTGACCATGAACGCCTGGTCGGAGAACAGCATGCCGATGCCGTTGTCCGTGACCCGGATGGCGAACGCGTGGGTGCCTACCTGCGAGCCTGAAGGAGTCCAGGTGACGACGCCCGACGAGCTGTCGATCGCCGCGCCCATCGGCGCGTTCTGCAGCGTGTAGGTCAAGACGTCGCTCGTGTTGGCGTCGGTAGCGTTTGCGTCATACGTGAGCTGGCTGGCTTCGACTGCCGTCGTCGGCGGTGTTGACGTGAACGATGGTGCAAAGTTGACCTCGCCCGATTGGACAGAGAAGGAGTGCAGCGTCGTCGCCGGCGGCGTGCCGTCGTCGGTAACGCTGACCGTGAAGTCGAACGCTCCCACCTGCGCCATACCCGGCGTCCACAGCAACACGCCGCTGTCTGGGTCGATCGTGGCTCCCAGCGGGGCCGTAGTCAGCCCGAAGGTCACACGGTCGCCGTCGCTGTCGGTCGCGTCGACGTCATAGACGTACGCTTGTTGCACGAATGCCGTTGGCGGTGCGATTGTCGTCACCAGCGGCGGTTGGTTGACGTCGGCGACGAGGACCGAGAACGACTGGGTCGTGCTGAGCGTGCCGGTGCCGTTGTCAGTGACGCGGACGACGAATGGATGGGTCCCCGCTTGGTTCGTAGTCGGGGTCCAGTCGATGGAGCCGCTGGCTGGGTTGATCGTCGCGCCCGGGGGCGACGTGTCCAGCGTATAGGTCAGGACGTCGGTTGGGTCGGGGTCGATGGCGACGACCGTGTGCATGTACGGCTGTCCCTCTTGTGCCGTCGTCGTCGGCGTCGAAGTGATCGTCGGCTCCTGGTTCAAGTCAGCGACCTGTACCGCGAAGCTCTGCTCAGAGAACAGCATGCCGTCGCCATTGTCCGTGACGCGCACGACGAACTGGATCGATCCGACCTGCAGTGAGCTGGGGGACCAGACGAGCAGTCCGTTCGCACCGTCGATGATTGCCCCGGAGGGGGCAGTCTCCAGCGAGAACGTCAAGATGTCGCCACTATCTGGATCGAGCGCGTCGACATCGTAGATGAACGGCAGCGTTTCGGTGCCGGTCGTCGGGGGAACCGACGTGATGACCGGCTCTTGGTTGACGTCACCGACTTCGACAATGAACAGTTGGTCTTCGAAACGGACAGGATTGCCGTCGTCGGTGACGCGCACCGTGAATGGCACCAAACCGCTTTGCCCAGCGTTCGGCGTCCAGGTGATCAATCCGGTTGTAGAGTCGATCGTGGCGCCGGCCGGGGCTGTCGTCAGAGAGTAGCTGAGCGTGTCCCCATCGGGGTCTTGCGCGTCGACGTCATAGTTGTAGACGACGACTTCTTCAGCCGAGAGGACTGGCGTGGACGTGATCGCCGGTGGCTGGTTCACGTCCGTCACAGTGATCGTGAACGTCTGGTCGACGAAGTTGTTGCCGTCGCCGTCGTCGGTCACGCGAACCGTGAACGTGGCGCCGACGTTGGACGGCGGCGTCCACAACAGGGTGCCGGTCATCGCGTCGATCGTCGCACCATTGGGCGCGACCGGAAGCGAGAACGTCAACGCATCCCCATCGGGGTCGAATGCTTCGACCGCGTAGGCAAAGATCTCCATCTCGACGCCGTTGGCCGGCGGAGTGGAAGTGATGACTGGGGCTTGGTTGATGTCTGTGACGAGGACGTTGAACGACTGCTCTGAGAACAGTCCGCCAGCGCCGTCGTCGGTCGCGCGAACCGTGAAGCTGTTGTTACCGCTCTGAGTCCCGTCCGGCATCCAGATCAGCATTCCCGACATGGCGTCGATCGTGGCACCCATCGGGGCCACGGTCAGACTGAACGTCAAACTGTCGGATGGGTCGGGGTCGGTTGCGGTGACGTTGTAGATGTAGAGTTCCATCTCGAGCGCGGTTGTCGGTGGCGTCGAGGTGATCGTCGGTACCTGGTTGACGTCACCCACAGCCACGCTGAACGTCTGCTCGACGAACTGGACTGGATCGCCGTCGTCGGTCACCCGCACCGTGAATCCGAACGACCCCGTCTGGTGTCCTTGCGGCGTCCACACGATCAGACCTGAACCAGCGCTGATCGTCGCCCCTTCTGGTGCGACCTCCAGCGTGTAGGTCAATGTATCACCGGGGTCGGCATCGGTTGCGCTGACGTCGTAGACGTACAGCTCTTGTTCAGTGCCGGTGGTCGGTGCGGTCGTCAGAATAACAGGAACCTGATTGACGTTCTCGACCGTTACGACAAACGATTGATCGGTGACTCTTGGCAGCGCGGCATCATCGGTGACGCGCACCGTGAACGAGTGGTCGCCGACTTGGGCACTGCCGGGCATCCACAGAATGCGACCGGTTGTGCTATCGATCGACGCACCCATCGGCGCCAGGGCCAACTGGAACGTGATCGTGTCGCTGGGGTCTGGGTCATGGGCTTCTACCATGTAGACGTAGAGTTCCCGCTCGCGGGCGGTCGTGATCGGTGCGGAAGTGATCACCGGCGCCATCTGCGCGTTGAGGACCTCGACGGCGAAACTCTGTTCGGCCGTCTGGGCGCCATCGCTGACGCTGACCAAGAAGATGTGCGTCCCAACTTGGTCGGAAGCCGGTGTCCAGCTCAGTACGCCGCTCGCGCTGTCGATCGTGGCGTGCGTCGGGGCGTCCACCAAGATATAGCTCAGCGTGTCGCCGGGATCGGGATCCTGGCCGTCGACTGTGTACGAGTAGGGGACCGCTTCTGTTGCGACCGTTGGGGGCGTGGACGCGATCGTCGGTGCCTGGTTGACATCGCTGACAACGACCACGAACGTCTGATCTGCAGAGAGGTTGCCGAGTCCGCTGTCGGTGACGCGCACCGTGATGGACTGACTACCGGTGTCGCTGCCGCCCGGGGTCCACTGTAACAGCCCCGACGCGTTGACGGTCACGCCAGCGGGTCCGCTGACGAAAGAGAACGTCAAGACGTCGGTGGGGTCGGGGTCCTCGGCTGTCAGGTTGAACTCGTAGAGGCTCGCTTCTTCCGCCGATGCGGGCGCTGTCGACGTGAACACTGGCGGTTGATTCATGTCGGTGACCGATACGACGAAACTCTGCTCTGTCGCGAGTTGGCTGGGACTCGTGTCGGTGACGCGGAGCGTGAAGTTCTGGTCAGCGGTCTGGTCGCCGCCAGGCGTCCAAACCAGGACGCCAGTGATCTCGTGAATCGTTGCCCCGGCGGGTCCGCTGACCAGCGAGAAGCGTACGTCATCATCGGGATCCGGGTCGGTGGCGGTCGCGATGTAGCTAAACGGTGACCCCTCGGTCGCGGTCGTTGGCGGCGTCGAGGTGAAGGTCGGGGCTTGCGAGATGTCGCCGACATTGACCGTAAAAATCTGGTCGACGAACAGGTTGCCGGCTCCGTTGTCTGTGACGCGGACTGTGAAGACATGGTCGCCCGTTTGCATGCTGCTCGGCGTCCACGTGACCAGACCCGTGAAACGATCGATCACTGCGCCGGGCGGTGCCACGGCTAGGGCGAAGTTCAAAGCGTCAGTCGGGTCGGGATCTGTTGCCTGCACATCGTAGGTGTACGGCGTGGACTCGGTGGCGACGAGAATCGGCGTCGACGAGATCACCGGCGGCAAGTTGATGTCGATGACCGTCACGATGAACGATTGGTCGACCGACAGGGCTTGCAGACTGTTGTCGGTGACTCGAACGGTGAATGAGTTATCGCCGATTTGGTCGGAGTCCGGCGTCCAACTGATCAAGCCCGAGTTCGCGTCGATCGCAGCACCGGTAGGAGCTGTAACCAGCGTGTACTGGAGCACGTCTGTAGCGTCGTCGTCGGTTGCTTGAACGTCGTAGAGGTAGACTTGGCGCTCCTGAACCGACGTGATGGGCTGCGACGTGATGGTTGGACTGTGCTGGACGTCACCAACCGTCACAGAGAAGAAGTGGGCGGCAGACAGGTTGCCTGCGCCGTTATCTGTGACGCGGATCGTGAAGTGATTCAGACCGATCTGGTTGGTGGACGGAGTCCACATGACAATGCCCGTTTGCGTGTCGATCGTTGCGCCGTCCGGACCCAGAGACAGGGCATAGGTCAGCGTGTCCTGTGGATCTGGATCTTCGGCCTCGACGTCGTAGATGTAGACTTCCTGCTCGACCGCCGTGGGAATCGGCGATGAGACGACCACGGGTGGCTGGTTGATGTCGACGACATTGACCGTGAATACCTGTTCGACCGTCTCGAGCGCGTCGGTCACGCGCACCGTGAAGGTATTGGGGCCGACCTGCATCGAACCCGGGGTCCACGTGATGACGCCGGTACCGGAGTCGATCGTAGACCCAGCGGGAGAGTTGATCAGTGAGTAGACCAGCGTGTCGTTTGGATCTGGATCGTTGGCTTCGACGTCATAGACGTAGTCGACAGTCTCCATACCGCTCGACACGGGCGCGGATGTGATGACTGGCGGCTGATTGACGTCTGTCACGACGACGACGAAGGTCTGATCCCCGGTCAGGCCGCCGCTGTCGGCGACACGAACTCGAAACTGAATGCTGCCCGTCTGCCCGGCTCCCGGCGTCCAGGCCAGGATCCCGCTCCCGGGATCGACCTGCGCACCGGCCGGACCGGCGACCAGCGTGAAGACGAAAGTGTCTCCGGGGTCGGGGTCGGTTGCTTCGATGTCGTACAGGTAGGCTTCGGTCTCCATGGCGCGAAGGCCCGGCGTCGAAGTGATCGTCGGCGGTTGGTTCATATCCGTGACGGTCACCGAGAACGCCTGATCGTCGAACTTGCCACCTGCACCATTGTCTGTGACGCGCACCGTGAATGTCTTGATGCCCGTCTGCAGCGACGTTGGTGTCCAGAGGATCAGGCCGCTTGCACCCTGAATCGTGGCGCCCTCCGGCGCCTCGACTAGGGAATAGATCAGCGTGTCGTTGGGGTCCGGATCGTTGGCTTCGACGTCGTAGACGTACGGAGCGTTCTCGACCGCGACGGTCACAGGCGGCGAGTAGATCTGCGGCGGTTGATTGATATCTGAGACAGTCACCGTGAAGGTTTGCTCATGGGTGAGCGGCACGCTGCCGTCATCGGTGACGCGGACTTGGAACGGGTGCCCGCCGACTTGATCCGCCTGCGGAATCCACAAGACCAGGCCGGTCGTTGGATCGATCGTGGCGCCGTTCGGGGCGATGATCAGCGAGTACTGGAGCACGCTACCGGCGTCGGCATCGGTGGCGATGACCGGATAGGTGTATGGCGACAGTTCGGTGGCGCCGAGTGGCGGCACCGACGTGATCTCAGGTGCTTCGTTGGCATCGACTATTTCGACCGTGAATGCCTGCTGGGCGCTCAGCGGCTGCATCGCGCTGTCAGTGACGCGCACGAGGAAGTCGTGGTTGCCGGCGGCTCCGTTGCCGGGAGTCCAAAGTAGGTGCCCGGTCATCGCGTTGATGCTCGAGCCCAACGGCCCCTGCAGTAGTTCAAACGTCAGGCGGTCGCTCAAATCGGGGTCTGTGACGAGTACGTTGTACGAGTACGGGACCAGCTCCATGCCCTGCGGTGGAGCCGTCGACGTGATTACGGGTGGCCGGTTGAATTCGGCGACATTGACCGTGAAGCTCTGCTCCGCGACCAACGGCCCGCTACCGCTATCGAAGACCCGGACGTGAAACGGATGCTGACCGCCGTCGTTGCTGTCGGGGGCCCACTGTACGACCCCGGTCGTGGCATCGATCGTTGCGCCCGCTGGCGATAGCAAGAGTTGGTACGTCAGCGTGTCGCCCGGATCGGGATCCGTTGCGACGACCGCATACTGATAGGGGCTCATCTCCGTGGCGCCTGTGACGGGCTGCGACGTGATCATTGGCGGTTGATTGACGTCGAAGACCGACACGGCGAACGTCTGCACGGCAACGCCGATCGCAGCCGAGGTGACGCGCACCGTGAAAGTTTGGGCGCCGACTTGCGTCGCCTGCGGAATCCACGAAATCACCCCTGTCGTCGCGTTGATCGTGGCGCCGTCGGGGGCTTGCGTCAGCGCGAAGGTCAATTCATCGTCTGGGTCGGGATCGACAGCGGTGACCTGGTACTGGTACGGCATCAGCTCGGTTGCGCTGGTCACCGGCATCGAAGTGATGACCGGTGGCTGATCCACATCGCCTACGGCTACCGTGAAGGACTGTTCGGTCTGCAGAGCGCCGACGCCGTTGTCGGTCACGCGGACGAGAAACAGCATGTTCCCGGTCTGTAGCGCATTGGGTGTCCAGTGGATCAAACCGCTGAGCGGGTCGATTGCGGCGTGTTCCGGTGCGATGGCCAGTTGATAGGTCAGCGTGTCGTTGGGGTCGGGGTCGTTGGCCTCGACGTCGTAGGTGTAGAGTTGATTCTCAGCCGCCTGGAGCGGCGGGTTGGACGCGATGGTCGGCGGCTGGTTACGGTCGACGACGGTGACGGTGTACGACTGTTCGACGAACTCGTCGGCGCTATCGGTCACACGAACGACAAAGTACTGCGCATTCATTTGCATCGAGCTCGGGGTCCATGTGATCAGGCCCGTTGCGGCGTCAATGCTCGCCCCGGTCGGTGACTGGGGCAGCGTATACGTCAGAGAATCGCCGGTGTCTGGGTCTTGCCCCTGAACGTCGTAGGTGTAGACCTGCAGCTCGGTAGCCGAGGTGTTCGGACTCGAGACGATCACGGGGGGCTGGTTCGTATCCACGACGTTGATCGTGAACTCGGCATCGACGAACAGGTTGCGCGCGCCGTTGTCGGTGATACGCACGCGAAACAGGTTCGGGCCGGTTTGCTCGGCGGTCGGCCGCCACACGATCAATCCCATTCGGGGATCGATACTGGCGCCCTCGGGAGCGACCAGAAACGAATAGGTCATGACGTCGTCGGGATCGGGGTCGTTGGCAACGACACCCTCAACGAACAGTTGACCTTCCGTGACTTGAGCGGAGGGTACCGAGACGACGACGGGGGGTTGGTTCCCGTTGACGACGGTGACCGTGAACGACTGGGTTGCCGAGAGCGCCTCTTGGCCACTGTCGACAGCTTCGATCGTGAAGGGGTGGACACCAGTCTGCCCCGGCTCTGGGAGCCAAGTCACGAGCCCGGTCGTGTTGTTGATCGTCGCGCCGACGGGAGCGTTGGCGAGATGATACGTCAGCTGATCCATCGGGTCTGGGTCGTTGGCGTCGACGTCGTAGGTGTAGAGTTCCGCCTCACGCGCGGTCGTAATGGGACTCGATGTGAACATCGGCGGCTGGTTGGTGTCGCCTACGGCGACCATGACGGTCTGCGTCGTGGACAGGTTGCCTGCACCGTCATCGGTGACGCGCACCATCAGGAGATGCGTGCCTTCTTGGGACGGTTGCGGTGTCCAGAGCACGACTCCGTTGGCGGCGTCGATCGTGGCGCCAGCCGGAGACTGGTCCAGCGAGAACGTCAGCGTGTCGCCAGGGTCAGGGTCTTCAGCGCGGACGGCGTAGACGTAAGGAACCATCTCTTCGGCGGACGTGACGCCCATCGAAACGATCTCGGGAGGTTGGTTCACGTCGATGACCATGACCAGCAGCGGCTGTTCGGCCATCGCTGGCGGCGCAGCGTCGTCGGAGACACGCACCATGAAGTAGTTCTCGCCGACTTGATCCGGCTGTGGGGTCCACGTGATGTTGCCGGTTGCTGGATCGATCTCCGCGCCTGGCGGGGCGTTCATCAACTCGAATGCCAGCTGGTCGTTCGGATCGGGATCTTCTGCGATGACCTCGTGCGCAAACGGCTGCATCTCGGTAGCCATCAGCATCGACATCGCCGGCATTACGGGCGGCTGATTGACGTCGGTCACCAGCACAACGAAGGTCTGCTCGGCGAACAGTGGTTCTTCGGCGTCGTCGGTCACGCGCACCTGGAACAGGCGTTCGCCGGTTTGGTCTGAATTGGGGTTCCAGAAGATCAGCCCCGACTGCGGATCGATGTGGGCGTTCAACGGGCCCGTTACGATCGAGTACGTGAGGTTGTCGGTCGGCGCGCTGTCTACGGCATCAGCGTCGTAGAAGTACATTTGCCCTTCGGCTGCCGTGAGTACCGGCTCGGTCAGGAAGCGCGGCGCTTCGTTGACAGACGGCGGGCAAGTGTGCAGGGGCCCTTTGCAATCGAGGTTGTCGGGGGTCGGGTCGCTGCCGCATTGACCGAACGGGGGTGCTGGCGGCACGCTCTCCCCGAACTGCAAGTGCAGCTGATGCATGATGTCGATCAGGTTCAGGGTGCCGTCATCGTTGAGGTCGCAGGCGTCGAGGCACTGCGGGGCGTTCGTGCCGCCAAACGAGTACTGCAGCGCGTAGACGGCGTCTGCCAGCGTGAGGCTTCCGTCGGAGTTACAATCTCCCCGTTGGAAGGTCCAATCTTGCGCTGGCGCCGTCATTGGCACCCATACCGAGAACAGCAGTGCTGCCGGTAGCGTGAAGAATCTCATCCCGTAACCCTTCCGGAGCCCGCGGTCAGCCGTCGCTTGGACGGTGCCGTTTGCTGGGATCCCCTCGAGTGTGACTCGAGTCGTTGCAATGTGAACGCAGTTGCCGGCGGCGGCGCTTGCACAGCGTCGCGGGCAGCAAACAATTCAGAACGAACGTTGGTGTGGATTGAGGAAAGAGGACGATGGCAGTGCCACCGCTATCCAAGCATAGAACACTGCGCCCAGAACGGCACATGACGGCACCGCTGTCGGCCTCTTAAGTGCTTTCTTGGTTGTGGATTACAGCGGGTCCGGCGTTTGCCAGTCGCGCCTTGTCGCTGCCGTTGTCGCTGGCTGCCTCGAGTCGAATTCCGGCGCGCCTTGTGGTTGCAAGTCACGCTGGCAGCGGCGCGTCGTTTCAGGAGGGAGGACCCGGAGTTGTTCCGCTGGCTACGACAAAGCGAGAACACAAAGATTCGCCGTCGCGAGAGCCCTCGTCTTCTCGCCGGCACCATCGGAAAGGACCACCATGTCGCGAGTGACTTGGACGATTGTCGGCGTGTTGTTTTTCTCGAGCAGCGTGACTGCCACAGAGTTCGCTGGATATCCGCAGCCGCGATCGGTCTACGAGGCGATGGTGAACCTAGCGGCAGACGAGACGCTACGGATTCAAAAACACCTGAGCTTCGTCGAGCAGCAGCTGCTGCAGCGCGATGTGTCGGAACTGACCGCTGCACAGAAGCAGCGCCGGGCGCAGTGTATCGAGCTGCTGGTTGCCTATCGTGAAGCAGGTTGCTTCCCCCGGAACCTCGATCGCCCTGGCTTGACCCCGATCTTCATTGACGATCGGGGCACCGCTTGTGCCGTCGCTCACCTGATGATCCAAACGGGGGCGGCCCCCGTCGCTGAGCGCGTGGCGCAGACGCAGAACCTAGCCTATGTCCCCGAGATCCGCGTCGCCGGCGTCGTCGAATGGGCCGCAGAGTCGGGACTCTCGTTGGAAGAGTGCGCGTTGATTCAGCCAGCCTATGGCTCTTGCCCGGCGCTGGGGGGCTTCACTTGTGGCGTGCAGGGTGCAGATGTGCTGCTGTCCTGGACGCTGCTGCCGCAGCACGTTGGCGTCTATGTCGAGCGTGACGGGCTACTGCTGACGATCGTCACGGCGAGCGAGGGATCGACGTTTGTCGACGTGGCCCCGGGCAGCGGGACCCACACGTATACCGTTTACGGCGACTGCGCCCTTGCTTCGCTGTTGACCCCGCTCAGCTGCACTATCGACTTGCAGGCTGCAACACAGTTTCGTCGTGGCGACTGCAATGCCGACGGCGGGATCAATCTCGCCGACGCGATCTTCTTTCTGAACACGTTGTTTACGACCCCGGCGCCCACGGCGTCTTGTTCCGATGCCTGTGACTGTAACGACGACGGTGACCTGAACCTCGCCGACGCAGTGCGTCTCCTCAATGGGCTGTTTGCAGCGCAACCGTTGCCCGGCCCTTATCCGGAGTGTGGCTCGGATGCGACCAGCGACGCGGTGGGGTGTGCCCTGGCGCAGGTTTGCCCATAGCGAGCGTCGAGACAACAAGACGACGGCATCGAAAAAGCCGCTGCAGGGCCCCAGAGAAAGGCCCTGCAGCGGCTTTGCTTGTTGCTCTCGATCCATGGGTGTGGCACCCCACGCGCTCGACCACGAACACAGCGTCCGCAGGCTAGGTCATCGGGAAATGACGCTGGCCCGCTCATTGGGAGATGAGTAGGCGAACACCACGGGCCTGGTTTGGTATCGGGAGCTAGTGTTGTCGCGGGTGCGAGCGTGAAGCGGGAAGAACAGTGCGCGTGGCTGAAGGAAACGAACTGCGTAAAGCAGAATCAGCCGCGCCGCGAACTCCTACGCCGCACCTCCGAAACTGTCCGGCGGCATTGCTATGCCTCCTTTCGGCGATTGCCGAGCAAGTAGGCGCGTCGCGGTGTGCGAGCGCGCCAGCTCTTGTCCGGCAACGAAGTCGAGGCTAGCCACACTCTGCGAGGAGTGCAAGACCCGGAAATTCCGTACCGAATGGGCCGTTTCGAGCGCGGATTGCCAAGAAACAAATCAGCCCTCTTTGGCGTCGCACTTCCGCGTTGTTCTGCTTGCTGGGGCTTCTCGCCTGCGTTGGAACGTGGCATCATCTGGGCGGCTCATGACTCGTTGGCCCCTCACTTGCGAGGCGGCGTCTCGCAGGAGCGCGTTGCCCTTGCTGGGTGCGTGCGGAGTCGAGCTTGGCGAGAAGTCGCGCATCGCGCGAATTCAGGCGCCTGGGCGCGGGTAGCGACAAACTTCTTCCGGCAGACAATAGAGAGACGAGGTGCAGCAATGGCTCGATGGGTGGTGGGGTTAGCCATCGTTGTGGCGTTGTGCGTCGTTGGGCTGGTGTTTTCCCTGATGCTGCAACAGCCGGCGCAGGAGCCGCTGCAAGACAGCAGCGGTGCACCGATCGCAACGACCACTGGAGGCGTGGCGGGCCACGAGAACACCTCTGCAGATGGTGTGGCTGGAAGCAGCGGTCCCGGCAAATCAGACGCTGCGGCGACCGCACAGAAGACGAGCAGCGACAGTAGCGACAGCACTGCCGTCGAGTCTGGCACCGGATTCAAGATCAGCGGCAGCGTCGTCGCGGTCGATGGTACGCCGGTCGTGGGGGCCGCGGTTCGCTTCCTGGGAGGGAGTGAGTCAGAGAGCGCCGAGAGCGTGTTAGGTTCGGCCCAGAGTGACGACGAGGGCAAGTTCGTGCTGCGCCTTGTCCAGGCTGTGTCTGGCTCGATCGAAGCGACGGCCGAGCGCCACGCGACCGTAGCGGTGCCGTGGCAGCCGCCCAGTGATGAGACCGCTGCAGACGACGCCCAGGTTGGTGACGGGGATAACGGTGATGGCGTAAGCGGTGATGGGGTAGGCGGTGAGGCAGCCGCTGCCGAGTCGACCGCCACGACGGACTCTGACGAGGCGAGTGTAGGCGAAGAAGGATCCGACGTTCGCATCGAATTGCCGTACGAGACTGCGATCACCGGCACGGTGACTCTCCCCGAAGATCTCGAGGAGGCACAGTTCTACGTCACGATCCAGCGTTACTCGGGCCCCTACGGCTGGCACGAACCAAAGGTGATGTCGTTCGATGACAAGAAGGGCGAGTTCTACATCGGTGGCATTCGAGCCGCCACGTATCACCTGTGGACCCATTGCGAAGGGACGTTTCGCAGCGCTCGTTACGAAGTAGCCGTCGCACAGAACGAGCGTCGCGCCGGAGTCGACTTCACTCTGCAACCGGGGCTCGAGCTCACGTGCCGCGCCTTCGACAAGCGGAGCGGCTTTGGCCTCGCCGATGTGCTCGTCTACATGCCCCGGGAACATGTTCCTGGGACCGTCAACTTTCCGACCCGCAGTGGGCCTGTCGACGACAGCGTGCGCAATGCTGGGACCACAGACGCGAGTGGGGCCGTGGTGCTGCGGGACCTGCCGCCGGGCAAGCACATCGTGCGTTTCGTGCATCCGGGCTTCAAAGCCAGAGACATCGACGTTGTCGTCGCTGAGGGTGCAGCGCCCGTGGAAGTGACTATGGAGGAGGGGACTGGCGTGCGCGGGCAGGCCATCGACGAGACCGGGGCGCCGATGGAAGGCGTGGTCATCATGGCTGTCCAGATGATGCCTCAGGATCGTGACATGGCACACATGGGGCAAGCCACTGTCGATGAGAATGGGGACTACCACATCCCCAATCTCCTCGCAGGCGGCTACGTGGTCTTGGCGATGATCGATGAGCAGCAGCAGCCGAAAATGAAGATGACGACGGTCGTGGCGTCCAAAGACGTCGTCGTCGATTTCGTCGAGGTGCAAGAGTTCGCTACGCTGCGCGGCCGCACCGTGGATCCGCGGGGAGAGCCATTGTCGGGGATGCACGTGACTCGCATGATGATCGATCAAGAGGGCGAGTTTTCATTCGAGACCGTCGTCAGTGACGCGGACGGCAACTACGAGATTCGCAATCTCAAGATCGGTGAGTACATGCTGGGTGTCGGGGCAGGAACCGGTGGCAACTTCGCGGTGACCGACGAGTTCGAGGTGAAGGCTCACATCAACTACGAGCGCGACCTGACGTTCCACGACCTTCAAATCAACGGCACCGTGACGTCGAAGGTAAGCAAAGAGCCGATTGCGAACGCCGAGCTGCTGTTACTCGACAGCGAGAACACGGATCGTTTCCTCGGGCGAGCCGAAGCGGACGAGAAGGGTGTCTTTCACTTCGGCGGTTTGGCTCCGGGAGGGTACCTCGTCTACGTGTTGGGCTCGGGGCATCAGCCGCTGGGGTTGCCGGTCGAGTTGCAGGAGAACGTCGAAGCCAAGCCGCTGGACCTCGAACTGGAGCTGGGCGCGATCGTCAAGGTATCGGTCACGGACCCTGACGGTAGTCCTGTCGATGGAGCCCTCGTGCTGGTCTTGAACGAGGCCGGCGAGCAAGTCAACCAAGGGTTGGCGCCGCTGACGGCAGGCGGCCGTTATCAGTTCGGAAACCTCGTTCCGGGCACTCATGTCGTGCGCGTGACGCGGGGCGAAGAGCAGGGCGTTGCGACGTTCGTGGCCAAGACTGGGCAAACCCACCCGGTCGACGTGCAGCTGATCCGCCCGAAGAACTAGTTCTGCAGCAGGTCCACCAAAGCGGCATTGAACTCGGCGCCGGCCGGAAGATCGATCAACGCGTCGATCTTCTGGCCGAGTGCGCTTAGGCGCTCAGCTGCCGCCTCGCGGCCGGACGCGCTGAGGTCCCAGCCGTCGATTGCGGTGCGGGCGTTCTTCATCACTTCTTCCCATTGGTCGTCGAGTTCCTTCATCGTCCAGGTGCCGTCGACGTGCACGAACACGAGCTCCTCGGGCGCGGCGTCGGGATAGCTGACCCGGACCAGGGCTCGCGTCTCATCTTGGTGTAGGACGGTCGTCTCGACCTGCCCAAAGGCTTCGAAGCGGTCGGCGGACTCTGGCGTCAACAACCGCGCCAGGCTGAGCCCCTGCTTCATGAGCGGATCGCCGACAACCTCGAGTAGGTGGTCGAGGTCGACGGTACGAAACTTGTCGACGGTGGCGATCTCCTGCAGCAACAGATCGATCAGATCGGCGAGCTTGCTCTCGGTGACGAACGGCTGAATCGCCGGGCTGGCTGCGATCGGCGATTGCGCGATCTCGTCGCGTCTCTGGCGGAGCAGCTGCGCGGCCTTCTGGGCGACCTCTGCGCCGAGCGTCCACAGCTCCGGGTCGATCCGGGCCGCGGCGGTCGTGCGTAGGGCGTTGATGTCTGCGCGGTATCGAGGCGGAAGCGCCCTCCAGACGCTTTGTGGCTTGCCGTTCTCTGCGGCATCTGCGAGTGCGTGCAGCAGCGAATCCGGCGGCGTCGAGGGCGAGTCCTTCTCACATCCCGACAGCAAGATCAGGGCAAGCAGCAGTGTGGTCGTCAGGAAGTAGGTACGCGGCATGGTTGCCTCTCGAGTCGGATGCGAGCTACTGGGAATCGGTCAGGTCCTGTGGCGACTGGCCGCTAAGTCTTTCCGAGTGAATGTCTTCCCGCAAGGTTGATTTTTCTCTGCCGGGTCTGCGCCGCGATGTCGTTTTACCTAGTGTCAGGGGAAATGAGTCCCCCGGCAGTGATTATTGAGCTCCAGAGTGAGGGAAGAAGGGTATTGCGAACGGAGATCGTTCCTTGAAGTTGCTATGCCACGACTTTGAACGGCCTTCTTCCTCTCACTCGTCTAATACGCTGGAGCGGCAGTTTCAGCAGCAGTACTAGCAGTAAGCATCAGCAAGAGCGGTGGCGCGAAGGCAACTGGGATCCCCCTGATCGACCCGACCCCAGAGGGTTCCCACCAGGCCAGTCTTCTCCGCCACCGCTTGTTTTTTGCATTCGTGGCAGCGCTTCTTCCCCCAAAGCGCTGGCGGGACCTCTCCCGCCTTGACAGCCGTGCATCCGCTGGAACAATCGAGTCGGAGGTACGTAACTCATGGAATCGCAAGATTCTGAGTCTGCTGGTGCAGCGTCCCCAGAGGATGTCCCGGCAGGACTGATTACCGATAGTGCAGGACGCGACCTCTTCCCCGAGATCTACGGGGAGTTGCGGGCACTCGCCAACGTCTGGTTCCGCAGCCAGCCCTCGAACCACACCCTGCAGCCGACCGCTCTCGTGCACGAGGCGTTTCTCCGATTGAGCAAGGGCGAGCCCGGCAAGGTGTATGACCGGACCCACCTGCTAGCCACCGTGGCGCGCGCGATGCGGCAGATCTTGATCGATCACGCCCGGCGCCGTGGTGCGAGTAAGCGCGGTGGCAACCTCGCCCGCGTGCAGCTCGATAGCGTGGCCTTGGCGACGGAAGATCAGCAGCTGGATTTTGAAGTGCTGCACGAGGCGCTCCGCGAGCTCGAGAAGTTGAACCCGCGGCAAGCCGACATCGTCGAGCTGCGCTTTTTCGGCGGCCTGACGATCGAGGAGACCAGCGAAGTGTTGGGGGTTGCGCCACGCACGGTGCGTCACGACTGGCAGTTTGCTCGCGCCTGGCTATTGCACCGGATCAAGGGAAGTAGTTCCCGTTGAAGCCCGATCAGTTCACCCGCCTGCAGACGATCTTTCGCCAGGTTGTCGACCTCGACTCTTCAGTCCGCGCGGCGGCGATCGAGGAACTGTGTGCTGGTGACGATGACCTCCGAACGCAGCTCGAAGCGCTCTTGGAGCACACCGGAGTGTCGCGCGACGACGACCCGTTGTTGCACTTTGGTTCGAAGGTGCGGCAAACCCTCGGCAATGTCGAACCAGAGCGGCGTCTGCCGTTGCCCGAACGTTTTGGCCGCTACCGAATCGAGCGCCTGCTCGGAGATGGGGGAATGGGGTCGGTCTATGAGGCGACCCAGGACCATCCGCGACGGCGCGTTGCGCTGAAGGTGCTGCCGGCAGGGATCGTTAGCAAGAGTGCGCTGCGCCGCTTCGAACTGGAAGTCGAGGTGCTGGGGCGCCTGTCGCACCCAGGGATCGCGCAGATCTACGACGCTGGCTTTCAGGGGCACGACGATAGTGACCGCAGTGGCGGCCGACCTTACTTCGCGATGGAGTTCGTGAACGGTACGCCGCTGGATCGATCCCTGGCTGGGCAGCCGCTGCGACGGCAATTGAAGGTGTTTCAGCGCGTTTGCGAAGCTGTGCACTACGCCCACACGCAGGGGGTCGTGCACCGTGACCTGAAGCCCGCAAACATTCTGGTCGACGAGCGTGGACGTCCCAAGGTGCTCGACTTCGGCGTCGCCCGAGTCAGCGATCCGGAACTCAAGTCGACGACGCTCGTGACTCGCGAAGGGCAACTCGTCGGTACCGTGCATTACATGAGTCCCGAGCAGGCAGCCGGGGATGCGGCTGGGATCGACACACGAAGCGACGTCTATTCACTGGGCGTGATCTTGTTCGAGGCCTTGAGCGGCGAGCTGCCGTTGCCCGTGCGTGGCAAACGTCTGCACGAGGCGTTGCGGATCGTGCAGGAGCGCGACGCACGCCGTCTCGGCGATGTCGACCCAGAGATGCGCGGCGGGGATCTCGAGACGATCCTCGCCAAAGCCCTCGAGCATGCCAAGGAAGCGCGCTACCAAAGTGTTCAAGCGTTGGAGATGGACCTGGAGCGCTTCGTCCGGGGCGAAGCGATCGAGGCGCGACCGCTCCGCAAGCTGCAGCAGTTTGGGCGCTTTGCGCGGCGCAATCAGGTCGCGTTGCTGCGCACCGGCATCGCCGCCTGCGGGCTGGGGCTGGCGCTGTTCGGCGCCGCATGGTGGTTCCTTGCAACGGAGGGTGCCCCGCCGCTGGTGGGGCTATCGGTCGGCGTCGTGGCGCTGGTCGTTGGTGCCTGGGCAGGGTTTCGGGTCTTACGAGAGCTGGGGCAACAGCGCCGGCTCGCGGCCGCTGCCACCGAGAGTGCGCGCGTCGAGGCGGAACGCGCCGCCGCGATCCAGGACTTTGTCTGTACAGCGTTTCGATCCGGGATCCCCAGTCACACGCGGGGTCGTGCTGCGACCGTGCAGCAGCTCGTCGATGCAATGGCCGAGCAAGTCGGTGAGTTGCGTGACAATCGCGAGGCGCAGGGCTGGGCGCTAGACCTGCTGGGTACGAGCTACCTGGCCTTCGGTGAACTCGACCAGGCAGAGTTCCAGCTGCGGTCGGCGGTTCGCACGCGACAGCAGGTTCTCGGACGCGACCATCCGCTGACGTTGCGCTCGCGGCACCACTTGATCGCGGCCCTGAATCGCGTCGGTAAGCTGGAAGAGGCCGAGGAGCTCGGGCGCCAGAACCTACAGCTGCGGCAACAGGTCGTAGGATCCAAGGACCCCGACACGCTGGCGTCGCGCAACGTGCTGGCCTGGTCGTGCCATACGTTGGGGCAGCGGGGAGAGGCCAAGCAGCTGCTCGAGGGGAGCTTGTCGGACCACCGGGAAACGCTGGGGCAGCTGCACGAGGCGACGTTGGCGACGATGAGTTTGTTGGCGATCGTGCTCGACGACTTGGGGGATGCCGACCGCGCCCTCGATCTGCTGGAAGCGGCTCGTCGTGGTCGTCGACGGGTGCTGGGCGAAGCCCATCCGGCCACGTTGCGCAGCAGTTCTGACCTGGCTGGCGTACTGCGGGGGCAGGGGCGGTTGGAGGAAGCGATGGCACTGCTCAAGAACACTTCCACAGTGCAGCGGCGCGTTTGCGGCACAGAGCATCCCGACACGCTGACTACGATGCACAACTTGGCGCTGCTCCACACTGCAACGGGACAAACCATGTTGGCTGCGCAGCTGTTGGAACAAGTACTGCCAGCGCGTATCCGCAGCCTCGGGCGCCAGAACCCAGCCACGATCAAGACGATGATTGCCCTCGTCAACGCTTTGCGTGCTGACGGTCAGCGTCCCGAAGCGCAGTCGCTCGCGCAGCAAGCTTTGCGCGCCTGCGAGCAGGTGTTGCCCGGCGGCGTCGAGGTGTTGCTGCTCAACAGTCAGCTGGGTGCGCTCGCGCACGAGCAGGCAGATCCACAGAGCGCCGTGCGTTACTTCCGCGCCGCGATGCTGCTGGCAGCGCGCATGTTGCCCACAGAGGCACCCGAGCGCATCAACATACAAGCGAACTACGCGTTGGTCCTCCGCGAATCGGGCAGCCCGGCGGCCGCGAGCCAACTCTTGGCGGAGTGCTACAAAGTTCTGGGCGAAGGGGACGTGTCGTTACCCCGGGTTCAGGATGGGACGGTCGGCCAGTTCGATGATTTGTGCGATCTCTGGGGGCGCCAGGAGTCGGCGGATCTCGGCATCAGCTCGGAGCCGCCGGCTCTTTGAGCGATGCAGACCGGAGCGGCCTCCGAACGTTTTCGCGGCAGCTGACACGATCTCGGAGCCCGATTCTGGGACTAATAAGTATCTGAAAGAACAAGGCTTAGGTGTTCCCTTGTCAATCTTGTCGGCTTATTGCTGAATGCCCCTATAATTGCAAAATCGCAATTCTCCATTCGGGTCTATCGGTCGGTTCCATCCGCCGGATCCAGCGGACGGGCCATCGTCGGGCCCTGCGCCCGGCGGCTCTCCCATCGACTTCTTGCACATTTGCATATCGGACGCTGGCTGCGACCCGCCTTGATGTGAGAAAGTCGACGTTTCACGCCGACTGCGACGGGTCTCGAGCGGCGTTCGTGCGAGCGACGAGCTCTCTCTACTGTGTCCTATTCATGAGTTCATTTTGAAGTGACGGCGACTGCCTCGCCTGATGGCACTCTCTCGAGGAGAAGTAACTGATGAAGCTGCAATCCATCCTATGCAGTGCAGTTCTATTGCTTGGCCTTCTGGCCTCTGACACGAGTCACGCGCAGTGGACGTTTGTCCGCGGCGACGTGAATGCCGATGGTAGTCAGAACCTGCAAGACGCAGTCGTTCTGTTGAACTACCTATTCGTGCCTGGAGCAACAGTGCCGCCGTGTCTCGACGCGTGCGACATGAACGATGACGGGGCGTTGAATCTCATCGACCCGATCAACCAGTTGTTCGCGTTGTTTCAGAGCGGACCGCCTCCGGCGAGTCCCTATCCGAACTGCGGCACCGACCCGACCCCCGACATGCTGGGATGTATCGGTCCGCTCGGTACGTGTCCTCCAGAGATCAACAACGCGCCAGCGATCACGTCGACCCCTGTGCTTTCAGCGACGGAAGCGCAGCTTTATAGCTACGACGTGGACGCCACGGATCCCGAGCCCGGTGATCTGTTGAGCTATGCGCTGACAACAGCACCCAGTGGAGCGACGATCGATGTCCTCACTGGGGAGATCACCTGGACTCCGACGGATGCCCAGAACGGGCTCAACAGCTTCACCGTGCAGGTTAGCGACGATGGCAGTCCGGCGCTCACCGACACGCAGAGTTTTGACGTGACCGTTGCCGGAGTGAATCAGCCGCCTGTCATCACGTCGACGCCGCTGTTGGCCGCGGCCGAGGCGTTCCTGTACGAGTATGATGTGGATGCGACCGACGCCGATAGCAGTGATAGCTTGACGTACTCCTTCGACATGGCGCCGAGTGGCGCCATGATCGATGCTGGCACTGGGCTGGTTGGATGGACCCCCAGTTCGACGCAGACCGGTATGCAGTCCTTCACGATCCGCGTTACCGACAATGGCGTAGGCGCCCTGTTTGCAACCCAGTCCTTCATCGTGACGGTGGTCGACAACAACCAGCCGCCTCAGATCACGTCGACGCCGGTATTGACCGGTATGGAGCTGGCTCCCTATACCTATGACGTTGACGCTATCGACGCCGATCCCGGCGACGTGTTGACCTACTCGTTCGATCAGGCGCCACTGGGTGCGCTGATCGATGCCGGTACTGGCCTCGTAGAGTGGACGCCGCAGGCCGATCAAACCGGAATGCAGCCATTCACCGTGCGCGCGACCGACGATGGCGCCGGTACGCTGTCGGATATCCAAAGTTTCATGGTCGACGTGGCTGATGTGAATCAGGCTCCGGTGATCCATTCGACGGCACCTGCGGCAGCGACCGAATTGGTACCGTTTACGTACATGGTCGATGCATCCGATCCGGATCCCGCCGACACTTTGACGTACGCCTTCGACCTGGCGCCTACCGGCGCGACGATTTCTAGCGCCGGAGTGATCCAGTGGGTACCCAGTGCGCTGCAGACCGGTAGCCAAGACTTCACAGTTCGCGTCGCCGACAACGGCGTCCCGGCCGCTGCCACGTTGCAGATGTTCACGGTCATCGTCGCCGATGTGAATCAGGTGCCAGTGATCAATTCTTCACCGGTTCTGACGGGCGAGGAACTGCTTCCGTACACATACGACGTCGATGCGACGGATCCTGATCCACTCGACACTTTGACGTACACCTTGGACCTGGCACCGACTGGTGCTGTGATTGCGGCGACGACCGGAATCATCTCGTGGACGCCGGCCGCCAGCAACGTGGGTGCGAACGCCTTCACGGTTCGGGTGACGGATGACGGCGCGGGCGCCTTGTTCACGACCCAATCGTTCTCCGTTGTTGTCGGAGATGTCAACCAGGTCCCGACGATCACCAGTACACCGCTGGTGACGGCTACTGAGGCAGCGCTCTACACCTACGACGTCGACGCCGTCGATCCGGATGTTACCGACACCCTGACGTTTTCGTTGGATATGGCGCCGGCTGGAGCCGGCATTGACGGTGTCACCGGCGTGATTACTTGGACGCCGAGTGCAACTCAGAACGGGCCCCAATCGTTCACGGTCCGGGCAACGGATAACGGCGTCGGAAACCTGTTTGCGACCCAATCCTTCACGGTGAACGTAGCTGGCGTCAATCAGATGCCGCTGATCACGTCGACGCCTCCCTTGGCTGCCGTTGAGCTGCAACCGTACGTTTATGACGTCGCTGCGACCGATGCAGACGGTGATTCGTTGCTGTACTCACTGCTCGTAGCGCCCAGTGGGGCAACGATTGATCCGATCTCCGGAGTCCTCGACTGGACGCCGACGGCGACGCAAACAGGCACCCAGAGCTTCACTGTGCGCGTCACCGACGATGGCGTCGGTATGCTGTTCGATTTGCAACTGTTCTCGGTCAACGTCACGGATGTCAACCAGCCGCCCGCGATCACCAGCACGCCGCTCACGAATGCGACCGAGCTGCAGCCCTACAGCTACGATGTCAACGCGGTCGACCCAGACCCCACGGACACGCTGCTCTACAGCCTCGAAGAAGGGCCGACGGCAGCGACCATCGACGCCGGTTCCGGGTTGGTCGAGTGGACACCCACTGCTTTGGACGCTGGCAGTCACTTCTTCCGCGTGCGTGCGACCGACGACGGTAGCCCGGTCACCTTCGCTGAGCAGACTTTCACGCTGAACGTCGCCGACGTGAACCAAGCGCCGATGATCACTTCGACGCCTCCTCTCACTGGGACTGAACTCGTCCCGTACAGCTATGACGTCGATGCGACCGATATCGACTCGAACACTCTGACGTACACGCTGGACCTGGCGCCGACTGGCGCGTCGATCGACGCCAGTACGGGCTTGCTGCAGTGGACACCCGATGCGACTCATGTCGGTGCCAATCCCGTGATTGTGCGAGTAACCGACAACGGAGTTGGGGCGTTGTTCGACACGCAGTCTTTCTCGATCGTCGTCGGTGACGTCAACCAGATGCCAGTCATCACGACGACACCGATCACGGTTGCGACGGAAGCCACCGCTTATAGCTATGACGTCGATGCAACTGACGCGGATGTGACCGACGTTCTCACTTTCACGCTGGATATCGCGCCTCTAGGGGCGATGGTCGACGCCGTGAGTGGGCTGATCTCTTGGACGCCGAACGCGTCGCAAACCGGTGCCCAAGACTTCACGGTACGAGTCACCGACAACGGTATTGGCAACTTGTTCGCGCTGCAGTCCTTCACGGTACTGGTCACTGACATCAACCAGCAGCCGACCTTCACGTCGACTCCGCCTCTTACCGCCGTGGAGTTGCAGCCGTTTGTCTACGACCTCGATGCGATCGACGTCGACGGCGATGCGCTGACCTACGAGCTGGTCGTTGCCCCGCTGGGAGCGATGGTCAATCCGACCACCGGCGTGATCAACTGGACTCCGACCGCGACGCAGACCGGAATGCAGAGCTTTAGCGCTCGTGTAACAGACGACGGCGTCGGCATGCTGTTCGCCTTGCAGCTCTTCACGGTAGACGTGACGAACGTCAACCAACCGCCCGTCATCACGAGTAGCGCGCCGACCGCTGGCAGCGAACTCGCTCTTTACACGTACGATGTCGAGGCCAATGACCCTGATCCAGGGGATTCTCTGACCTTCACCCTGGAAGAGGCGCCGGGCACGGCGTTGATCTCAGGCGCTGGAGAAATCTCGTGGACGCCGACTGCACTCGATGCGG
The DNA here is from genome assembly GCA_039028735.1 of Planctomycetota bacterium. GTDB lineage: Bacteria > Planctomycetota > UBA8108 > UBA1146 > JAJFFE01 > JBCCHQ01. The sequence continues at coordinate 32,346 of JBCCHQ010000021.1, forward strand.
GCCCGCATCCATTCCGTGTGCGCGTGGCAGACGATGGCACGCCCGCGTTGTTCGTCGAGCAGACCTTTACGGTGAACGTGGCCGATGTGAATCAGCCCCCGGTGATCTCGTCGACGCCGGTCCTGACGGCGACTGAGCTCGTGCCGTACTTCTATGACGTCGACGCCACTGACGTCGACATCAACGATACGCTGACGTACTCGTTGGACAACGCGCCCGCGACAGCCATGATCAATAGCACGAGTGGTGTGATCTCATGGACGCCGACTGCTAGCGAAGTAGGCGCGAACGCGTTCGCGGTGCGTGTGACCGACAACGGCGGAGGGACACTGTTCGACACTCAGTCATTCTCGGTTGTCGTGGCCGATGTGAATCAAACGCCGACGATCACCAGCGTGCCCGTGACCACGGCTACGGAAGCTTCTCCTTATAGCTACGACGTCGACGCAACGGACCCAGACCCGTTGGATACGATCAGCTACACCCTGGACGTGGCGCCGGTCGGCGCCACGATCAACAGCAGTAGTGGCTTGATCGATTGGATCCCCAGTGCGACGCAGACTGGGATGCAATCGTTCACCGTTCGCGCGACGGACAATGGGGTCGGGACTCTGTTCGTGCAGCAGTCGTTCTCGGTGACAGTCACCGATATCAATCAGGCACCCTTCTTCACGTCGACCCCAGTGGTCAATGCCGTTGAGCTCCAGGCATACTCCTACGACGTCGATGCGCAAGATCCTGACAACGACGACTTGACGTATTCCCTGGTTGTCGCACCTGCCGGCGCGATGATCTCGGCCACGACTGGGCAGATTCAATGGATGCCCACGGCGTTGCAGACCGGGGCGCAAAGCTTCTCGGTGCAGGTCATGGACGACGGCGTTGGCATGCTCGTCGAGTTGCAGCTCTTCACCGTCTCGGTGACAGACATCAATCAGGCGCCAACGATTACGTCGCTCCCGACGACGAGCGCGACAGAAGGGCAGTCGTACACCTACGACATGGAGTCCACCGATCCGGACCCCCTCGACGACGCCATCTTCTCGCTCGAGGACGCGCCCACCGGCGCTACGATCAACCCTGATAATGGGTTGGTCGAGTGGACGCCGACGTTCCAACAGGCGGGCAGCCACTTCTTCCGAGCACGCGTCACCGACGACGGAGTGCCGGCAATGTTCGTGGAGCAAACGTTCACCGTGAACGTCGCCGATGTGAACCAGGCACCGTTGATCACTTCGACTCCGGTACTCGTCGCAACGGAGCTGATGAGCTATCTGTACGATGTCGACGCAACGGATGTGGACCTTGCTAATGCGCTGACGTACTCGTTCGACGCCGCACCTGGAGGGGCGAGCATCGATACGATGACAGGCGTGATCCTTTGGATCCCCGACGCAACGCAGATCGGCAATCAGGCGTTCACCATCAGAGTCACGGATAACGGCGTCGGCAGTCTCTTCGACACCCAGTCGTTCACGGTTGCCGTCACCGACGTCAATCAGCCACCCGTGATTACTTCGACCCCAGTGACTTCAGGAGCCGAGTTCGATCTCTACGAGTACAGTGTGATTGCGATCGACCCGGATCCCACCGACACCTTGACCTACACGCTGCCGGTAAAGCCAGTCGGCATGGACATTGACGCAGGTACCGGCGTGGTCTCGTGGACGCCCGGGGGAACAGACGCGGGCACCTACCCCGTCATCGTTCGCGCGACAGATGATGGAGCAGGCAACGAGTTCGTCGAACAGAGCTTCTCGCTGGTGATCGATCCGACAAACCAGGCGCCGCAGTTCACGTCGACGCCGCCGCTCACTGCGACGGCTGGTAGTGGATATGCATACCTGATCACGGCCGACGACCCTGATTTGGGGGACGTCGTTACGCTGTCGCTGACGATGGCTCCCAGTGGAGTCGTTTTCGACCCGGTGCTGGGAACCATCGACTGGACGCCGGACGCAACGCATGTTGGCGTCGTTGACTTCACGGTCCGCGCGTCGGACGGATCGCTCAACACCGATCAGTCTTGGCAGGTCACCGTCGCCCCAGCCCCGAACCTACCGCCCGTGATCACGTCTACGCCAGTCGTGACGGCTGCCGTCGGGATCGACTATGTCTACGAGGTGTTGGCGACGGACCCCGATGTCTCAGACATGTTGACGTACTCGCTGGAGAACGCTCCGGCCGCAGCGATGATCAACGCGTTCGGTGTCATTGTCTGGCCAGTGGTCGGCATGGACGTTGGATCGCACGACTTCACAGTCCGAGTGACGGACAACGGTACTGGCGATTTGTTCGTCGAGCAGCTGTTCTCGGTTGAAGTTGGGTACCGCATCAACAGCGGCGAACTCACCAATATCTACATCGACGACAACGGCGACGTTTGGACCCCTGACTTTGGGTTCGACAACCCACCCAGCGAGAAGCTCACGGTTTCCGACGCAATTGCGGGCACTCTCGATGACATGCTGTACCAGAACGAGCGCTTCTTCCTGACCTCGCCGACAGGCAACTACACGTTGCCGCTGCCGGCCGCTGCCGACTACTACACGGTGCGCTTGTTGTTCGGGGAGTTGTTCTACGCGAGCGCCGGTAACCGGTTCTTCGATGTCAGTATCGAAGGGCAGCTGGTGCTCGACAACTACGACACATTCGCCGCAGCGGGCGGTCAGTTCATCGCCCGTGACGAGGTGTTCGAGGTCTTCGTCAGCGACGGAGCTTTCTCGCTGGATTTCGCAGAGCGGGCGATCGACCACCCGAAGATTGCCGGCATCGCGATCAGCCGCAGTCAAGTGGGAGCCGTGGCGCCGACGTTCACGTCCACTCCGCCCCTGACCGGCTTTGAAGATACGCTACTGACCTACCCAGCGATCGCCACTGACGCGGTCGGTGATACGCTGACCTACGCAATCGACGCTGGCCCCGCGGGAGCCATGATCGACCCGGTGACGGGTGTACTGACTTGGACACCACCCGTAGGTTCGGCCGGCGATCAAGCCTTCACGATCAGGGCCACCGATCAGACTTCGTTGTTTGCCCTCCAGAATTTCACAGTCAGCGTATCGGTAGGTGTCAACTTTGCCCCAACGATCGACACGACGCCACCGATGCCAGAGACGGCGACGGTCATGGTGGAGTACGTCTACGACGTCGATGCCAGTGACGCGAATGGATCGCAAACGCTGACCTACTCGCTGGAGTCGGGTCCAACTGGAGCCGGTGTCGATCCGACTACCGGAATCTTGACGTGGACCCCGACTGGGCTCCAGCTGGGGATGCAGACCTTCACCGTGCGCGTCACCGACGATGGCGCCGGAAATCTGTTTGCCGAGCAGACGTTCGTCGTGGATGCCCGGTATCGCATCAACTCTGGGGAACTGGCTGTCGAGTACCTCTCCGACAGTGGGGCGTTGTTCTCGACCGATTTTGGGTTCGACAATGCCCCTGGTGAAGTGATCTCGGTGACTACCCCGGTCCTGTTCACACTCGACCAAGACCTCTTCCGCAAAGTACGCACGACGAGCACGTCGTCGTTGACGTACTCGCTGCCGGTGCCGGCAGCGCCGGACGTCTACACGTTGATCCTGTTCCTCGCCGAGATCGAGTTCGACAACCCAGGGCAGCGCATTTTCGATGTGACGGCCGAGGGGACCACGATCCTCGACGAGCTCGACATGGTGGTCGAGTACGGCGCGGATCACGCAGAGTTTCTGTTCTTCGAGGTCCGTGTTACGGACGGGGCCATGGACGTGTCGTTCCTACAGGGGCTCGCCGGGTCGCCGATCGTCAACGGCATCGAGCTGGCAGTCAGTAGTGGCGTGAACACGCCGCCGTCGTTCACGACGACTGCGCCAACGCAAGCGCTAGAAGGGCAGCTGTTTGAGTACGACGCCGACGCCACCGATCCCGACGTCGGCGACGTGATCAGCTACTCGCTGCCCGTTGGACCGGCCGCGGTGTCGATCGACGCAGGCACCGGACTGATCAGCTGGACGCCGCAGCTCGCCGATGTTGGGAATCACGACTTCACGGTACGGGCGACAGACGCCCACGGAGCCGCAGTAGACCAGGACTTCGTCCTCGAGGTCGTCATGATGATCGTCAATCAACAGCCTGTCATCACGAGCACGGCACCGGCCTTTGCGACCGTGACCGTGCCGATGCTCTACAACGTGGTGGCGACCGACCCCAACCCGTTGGATACGCTGACATACTCTTTGATCACAGCGCCCGGTACCGCCTCGATCGACGCGGGCACGGGGTTGATCAGCTGGACCGCGACCGCCGACGACATTGGCATGCAGGCCTTCACGGTCCGGGTCACCGACGACGGTACGGGAATGCTGTTTGCCGAGCAGAGCTTCATGGTCGACGTGTGTTACCGCATCAATAGTGGTAGCACCGTGGACTACACCGGATTCGATGGCGCGATTTGGGCTGCAGACTTTGGCTTCGACAACCCGGCTAGCGAGGTGTTCTCCAACATTGTCGCGATCACGCCAACGATGGATCCGCAGCTCTATCAGAGTGAACGGTTCACCTTCTCGCCGCCCATGACGTACTCGCTACCGACAGCCGCGGCAGCAACGTTCTACACCGTGCGACTCCACTTCGCCGAGATCGGCTTGCCCCCGGCCGGAGTGCGGCAGTTCGACGTCTTGCTGGAGGGTGCTTTGGTACTCGACGATTATGACATCGACGCGACGGTCGGCCTGAATGTCTCGACCGTGCAAGAGTTCCAGGTGCGCGTCACCGACGGCATGTTAGACATCACCTTCGACCAAGGTTCCGCCGACCTGCCGAAGATCAGCGCGATCGAGGTCTGTGCAGGCGCAGGGAGTAACCAAGCCCCAACGATCACGACGACGGCGTCCACTATGGTGTTCGAAGAGGATACTTACTTCTACGACGTGGATGCCACTGACCCCAACATCGGAGACGTGCTCACATACAGCCTGATGACGGCACCGACGGGCGCGATGATCAACGGCGTGACGGGTGAGGTCAGTTGGCCGACGTTTGCGGGCGACGCTGGGAACTATCCGTTCGTCGTGCGTGTCACTGACTTTCAGGGGCTCTTCGACGACGAGAGTTTCACAGTGGTCGTCTCTGCACCCGTCAACGTGATGCCGATGATCACGTCGACTGCCCCGACGGTCGCGACAGTCGCAGTGCAGCTGCAGTACAACGTCCTGGCCACGGATCCAAACCCCAGCGATACGCTGAGCTACTCGATCGAGTCAGGACCTTCAGGAGCAATGATCGATTCCATGGGGCTGTTCACCTGGACGCCGCTTGGCACTGAGCTGGGGGATCAGACGTTTGTCGTACGTGTCACCGACGACGGAATGGGCCTGCTCTTCGACGAGCAGTCGTTCACGATCCCCGTGCAGTACCGGATCAATTGCGGCACCACGACGGATTACCTGGCTTCTGATGGCTCGACTTGGGCCGCTGACTTTGGTTTCGATACGCCCGCAGGCGAGGTGTTCTCGGTTACGAACACGATTGCCGCTGGCCCCATGACTGCGGATATGGCGATCTATCAGACCGAGCGCTTCACATTCTCGCCGCCGATGACCTACTCGTTGCCGGTACCTCCTGGAAACGCGGTCTACAGCGTCGCCCTGCACTTTGCGGAGATCGGTCTGAACGCTGTCGGCGCGCGACGTTTCGACGTTACGCTGGAGGGGCAGACTGTCCTGAGCGACTACGACCTGTTCGCGCTGTTTGGTATGAATCAAGCGACGGTGAGTTCGTTCGACGTCCGCGTCACAGACGGCACGCTGGCGATCTCGTTCCTGCAAGGGTTGGCGGACTTTCCGAAGATCAGCGGTATCGAGGTGGCGCCCAGCACAGCCACGAATCTGCCGCCGACCATCACGTCGACTGCGCCGACGACGGCCGTCGAAGGAACCGCTTTCGTCTACACCGGAACGGCGACGGACCCCAACATTGGCGACTCTGTGACGTTCTCGTTGCCGACTGCGCCGGTCGGAGCCAGCGTCGAGGCGACGACTGGCGTGTTCACGTGGACTCCAACGATGGCAGACGTGGGCGTGCAGAGCTTTGTGCTGCGGGCGACCGACACGCACGGTGCAACCGATGACCAACCGTTCGATGTGACAGTGAGTGCTGCAAGTACGAATGTGGCGCCGCAGATCACGTCGACGCCTTTCCTGAGTGCCACGGTGGCTGTTCCATACGACTATCAAGTCGTCGCGACCGACGCAAACGTCGGTGATACGCTGCTGTACGAACTGATCGTGTTCCCAGCCGGGGCCACGATCAACAGCGGGACCGGTGAGATTCAGTGGGAACCTACAGCTGCTCAATTCGGCGACAACGCGTTCACGGTGCGTGTCAGCGACGACGCCTTGGACATGGACGAACAGTCGTTCACGGTTGTCGTCTGTTATCGAATCAACTGTGGCGAGCTCAACGACGTGTTCGTCGAGACGACGAACGCGATGGGTCCCAACGACAAGTGGTCGACGGACTTTGGGTTCGACAACCCGCCTGCGAACAACTTTTCGATCACGAATCCGATCACGAACAATGGCGGGCTGGAGGACGTGTTTCAAGTGGAGCGTTTCTTCTTCATTCCGATTGGCAACTACGCTCTGAGCCTGCCGGCTGGGATGACCGAAGTGCAGGTCGACTTGCTGTTCTCGGAGCCGTTCTGGACTGCTCCTGACCAGCGCGAGTTCGAAGTCGATATCGAAGGGGATCCGGCACTTACGCAGTACGACATCTTCAGCGAGGTCGGGATCTTCGCAGCCGACATCGAGAGTTTCGACGTCTACGTCTTCGATGAAGAGCTGCTGGTCACGCTGCGCACGGGCGCCCACGACTTCGCCAAGATCAACGGCATTCGGGTGTGCCCAGGCACGGTGACGAATGTGGCTCCGGTGATCTCCTCTACGGCGCTCTTGAACGCCGAGACGGGAAGCAACTACAGCTACGACGTTGACGTCATGGACGGCAACTTGGGCGACGTGATCACGTACACGTTGCCAACAGCGCCGACGGGAGCCACGATCGATCCAGCGACTGGATTGATTTCGTGGTTGCCCACGGTAGCCGCCATGGAGCCTTTTGTCGTGCGCGCGACCGACGTTCAGGGCTTGTTCGACGAACAGAGCTTTACCGTTGATGTGATCCTCGGTACGCCAATGGCACCGCAGATCACCTCCAATCCGTCGTTGGTTGCGACCGTCGGCGTCGAGTACAGCTATGACATCGACGCGACCGATGCCAACCTGGGCGACATGGTGTCGTACTCGATCGAGTCGGGACCTGCGTCAGCAACCATCAATGCAAACGGAGAGATCTTCTGGACGCCCACAGGCGCCGAGATGGGTACGCAGTCGTTTACGGTGAGGGCGACCGATGACAGCGTGTCGATGTTGTTCGTCGAACAGATTTTCGATGTGGTTGTCAGCTATCGCATCAACTCGGGTGCGCTGGTCGGCGACTACATGGAGACGATGACGGATGCGGTCTGGGCCGCCGATTTCGGATTCAGCAACCCCGGCGAGGACTTCACTCGTGGCGGCGGGACCGTGATCAACAACACGGACGATCCGACGCTGTACCTGAGCGAGCGCTTCACGTTCGGGCTGAACTTCAACTACGAATTGGCACTGCCCAACGGCACGTACACGGTTCGTTTGCACTTCGTCGAGACCGCCTTTACCGCCGCCGGCCAGCGCAGCTTCCACGTTGACCTAGAGGGTACCCAGGTGTTGACGGACTTCGACATCATCGACGAGGCGCTGATGGACCCAACGCTCGGTGGCAACTCGCCGGTAGGTTGGGCGTTGCGCCGCGAATTCACTGCGGTCGTCAGCGACGGCATGCTGACGATCACGTTCTTGGAAGGTACGTTCAACCACCCGAAGATCAGTGCCGTCGAGGTGTTCGTCCCTTAGGGAGCTTAGGGAGCAGGCCGTGACCCGGCATGCACGCCAGGTACCGGCGGTGCTACATGGGCTCCGCCATCGGACGCAGTCCGACCAGGAAGACGCGTGTGCTCTCGGGCTGGATGGCCGTGTAGCGGATTGCGTCGGCGACCTCGGTCGGGCTCATCATCTTTTCGAGGTGAGCGTCCCCGGGCTCTCGGCCGGTGCCGAACGCGAACGTCGTATGAACACCACCCGGGGCGACCACGGACACGCGGATCCCGCGGCGGCGCACCTCAGCGTCGATGGCTTGGGCAAATCCGTACTGAGCAAACTTCGTCGCGCAATAGACGGCCTCGTGCGGGAGGCCACGCAGCCCTGCGACCGAGTTCACGAAGATCAGGTGCCCGGAGCGCCGCGTGAGCATATCTGGCAAGAATGCGTTCGTGCAAAGGAACGTCGAACGCATGTTGCTGTTCATCATCCAGTCGTACTCAGCGGCGGTCGTTGCTTCGACCGCACAGTACTTTCCGACTCCGACGTTGTTGATCAGAAGATCCGCGGGCCCGAAGGCTTCGTTCGTCGCCGCGCGGAGGCGCTCGACTTCAGCTTCTTGGGTGAGGTCAGCAGCCACTGCGAGCGCCTCGTGACCGGAACCCTGGAGTTCATCGACGAGCGCATCGAGTTCCGACGCGGTGCGGGCGGAAGCGACAATGCGGGCACCCTCGCCCGCCAGCGCCAGGGCTGTCGCGCGGCCGATGCCACGGCTGGCTCCAGTGATCACAGCGACACGGTCGCGCAGTTGCATGAGACGCCTTTCGTTATGGTTGGGACGCCGGCGGAGGCTGCCACGGCGTGATTGCGCGGTAGCTCTCCAAATGAGGTCGATCGGTTTCTCGATCTCGTGTTGGCAGCGTCGCTGCCGAGCACTACGGTAGGGCTCGAGAGCCGGCGTGCTGCAGACGCAAATGTGGCGCAAGTCTGGATGAAAGTCAGGCAGGATCCGACGAAAGTGCGCGGCGGACGCGGTTTGCTTCCGAGAGCGGAGGTCGCCTGGAGACCTTTGGGGAGAGCCTGGGGAGCCCGAAATGCGCCCTCAGCGGAGCACGCGCTGAGCCGAAGATTCCTACAGCGACGCAAATCTGTGGCGCACGCTGCTTAGACGTCAGCGCAGGCCGCAGGAAGTCCTAGGAAGTCCCGAGCGGAAGCTCCTGGCAGAGAAGAACTTGGAACATGAGCGGCCGTCCCTGGCAGCTCGAGGAGAATCGAAGTGCGCTGGATCGTTGTTGCTCTGCTGGTTACTGGGATTACCGTGCCCGCCGCGGTCTTCGTGCTGAAGGAGGGCGACGGCTCAGGCTCGGAAGCCCGCTACGAGGACGTCGGGGCTGGAAACGGCGGTGGTGGAAGCGATGGCTCCGATGCCCCGTGGCGGCCGATGAGCGCCGGCGAGGTCGATGCCGCGCCCGATCGCGTACGCTCCTCGGGGACGACGCTGCGTGGCAACTCGTCGCGCGACAGGAACTCCGGAAGTGTCCGCGCTGGTGACAGTAGCGGCACCCATCGAGCTGGCACTGGCGGGCCGTCGCGGACCTCTGGCACTGCTGGCAACTCTGGCAACTCAACGCCGGGGGGCTCGCGCGCAGGGGGTACCGGTGACGGTGGCCACGGCGGTGTGACGAACAACGGCAGCGGCACTTCCGCGGCGTCGGGGCGGGCCGGCGGCTCGCAGCGCAACCGGAACAACAATAGTAGCAACAGCAACGGCCGCAACAGCAGTGAGGAAGCCAACCCCGCAGCGGACATCGCTGGCGGTGTGTCGGTTGCATTGCGCGTGTGGGCCGAAGGAGAGCAACTCGATCTCGAGGAGCTGACGATCTTGCGCGTGCCGCGGCCGACCCGCAACGCGATCCACCCCGGGCCATCGATCACAGAGCACGTCGTGTTTCCGCAGCCGGTGACGTCGCCAGTGACGCTCCCAGCCCGGCGCGGTTCGTTCATCTACTGGGCGCATGCCCCCGGCTTCTCGTGGACGAGTATCGAGGTGGACCACAGCGACGGGGGGGAGCGTTTGCTGACGCTGTCCCGGCAGCCGGTGACGTTGCAGCTCACCCTCGAGAACTTCTATCCAGAGAGTGAAGCCGTGGTGCGGATTCACCATGACCGTGCGCGCGGCCCGGGCGTCGAACTCGCCGCTGCAGATACGATCGAGGTCGCCGGGTTGCCTGAGGGCAAATACTTCGTACGGGTCGAGATCGGGGACGAACTCTGGAACTCGGTGCTTCTGGGAGAGTCCGAAGTCACGACAGAAAAAGGGCAGATCTATCCGGTCACTCTCGCGTTGGCCGATCCCCCCGATTTGGAAGGGCAAGTCGGTCTCTCCGGAACTCTCGAGGTACCTCCCGAGTGGGATTCGTCGGTGTTTGCGGTGCGCGTACAGCCACTCGACGTCCCGACGATCCAAGGGCAGACGGCGATTACCGTGCCGGTCGCTGATATGGAACTCGTAAACGGAGCGTTGCGATGGAGTGTGGGCTTGGTTGTGCCGGGACGCTACCGCGTGCTCGTCGATCCCCTGAAGCTGTGCGTGGCAACGACCGTCAATGAGGGAGAACCCAAAGAGGTCTCACTGGTCGTTCCGCCGCCGACCGACGTCCGCGTGATCGTCGTGGATGCCGAAACCGGCAACGAGGTCGATCTGTCCCGCATTACGTGGGTGCCCCGCGGCACGCTGCGCGGCTGCCAACCGATGTGGGAGCATCGTACTTCGATCAACACGGCGTTCGAATTCGTCGCGCCGGTCGGTGAGATCGAGATCAGCAACCTCTTCGTCAATGACTGGCGCGTGGACAGCACGCGGTTCACGTTGGCCCCGGGCAGCAACGATCTCGTCGTCGAAGCCAGCCCCGCCTGTGGAATCCGCATCTCTCTGATCGATGGGGATACACCGTTGCCGCTGTCGGATCTCCCGCAGTCGATCCAAGTCAGCGGTTTGGGCAACACGAATCGCATTGTGAGCTGGAGCAGTGAAGGGAACTGGAAGGTCGCCAGGCTTTCGGGTTCCGGGCAGTTCCGCGTGAAGTTCGGACCGGTGCGTGGCTTCCGAGCGATCCCGGATCAAAATATCACCGTTCCCGAGGGAGAGTTCTTCGACCTCGAAGTAGATCTCGTTCGCGAGTAGGCGCTCGGTGCGCGCTGGGTCGTGCCGGCTAGCCCCCCGGCAACACGCGCATTTCGCCCACCGCAATCGTTGTCGCATGCCCCGACAGCGTCACGCGGTCGCCGTGCATTGCTACGCCAACCTTGCCGCCCCGAGCGGACGCCTGATACCCCGTCATCCGTTCGCGCCCCAGCTGTGCTGCCCAGTAGGGGGCTAGGACGCAGTGCGCGGAACCGGTCACCGGATCTTCGTCGATTCCTGCAAACGGAGCAAAGTAGCGAGACACGAAATCGTAGCTCGGGTCGTCGCCGCGGGCAGTGACAATCACACCGGCACGCGTCGACGCAGCAAGCAGATCGAGGCGTGGCGTCAAGCTTCGTACAGTCGTCGCATCTTCGAACACCAGCAACAGGTCGACGTCATCCAGATCGCGATACGGTGTGCTGCGCACGTCGATCGGAGTCGCACCGAGGGCGGTGATGACATCGTCGACCGCATTCGTTGCCGCGTCCGTAGGGATTGCCGGAAAATCGAGTTCGATGGCCTCTCCGGCGCGAGCCGCCGTCAAGACACCGCTTCTCGTGTCGAAGCGGATGTTGGCATCGTCTGGCACCCAGCCAGATTCCCAGAGTGCGTGTGCAGTCGCGAGCGTCGCATGCCCACACAGTGGCACTTCGAGCGCGGGAGTGAACCAGCGCAGAGAAAGAGCGCCGTCGCCAGCGACGACGAAAGCGGTCTCTGACAAGTTCATCTCTGCGGCGACGTGCTGCATCCATGGAGCAGGAGCCGCCTCTTGCAGCAGGCACACTGCAGCAGGATTGCCGGTGAAGGGACCGTTCGAAAACGCGTCCACGTGATAGAGGGGTACGGCTGTCATCGGTAGTCTCCTCTCGAAAGCGCGTCGGCGCCTCTACGATTCTTGTTCGTGCAAGACGAGGCGTGGCGTGATGCCGTCCACGACCGCCAACCCATTTGTCGTCAAGGACAGCCGCCCGGCTTTGGTTTCGAGCAAGCCGCTCCTCCTTAGTTCGTCGAACAAAGCTGCGTTCAACGCTTCGAGGTCGACGCCGTGGGTCTGTTGGTACCGCGCGCAATCGATGCCGTCGCTCGTTCGTAGAGCTAGCATGGCGGCTTCCAGGGCCAGTTGCGAGGCGTTTAGCTGTTCCTGATCGGCGATTGGCCGCTGCCCGGCGCCGACGCGCTGCTGGTAGGAGCTCGCGTCGCGTTCGTTCCACCACCGTTTGCGGCCGTCGAACGAGTGGGCGGACGGCCCGATCCCCAGGTACGGCGTGTGATTCCAGTACTTCTGGTTGTGCGGGGATCGGTCCGAATCAGAGCGAGCGAAATTCGAGACTTCGTAGGCCCGATAGCCCGCGTGCGCCAGAGTGTCGTGCGTGGCACGGAAGAAGTCGCCAAGTGCAGCGTCGGTGAGCTGCTGGAGTTGCCCGCGGGCCTCGCGCCGAAAGAAAGGCGTCCCTTCGTGAATCGTCAGCTGGTAGCAGGAAATGTGGTGCGGTCTCAACGATACGGCCACTGCCAGGCTGTCGTGCCACTCTGCCAGCGTCTGCTTGGGCAAGCCGTAGATCAGATCGACAGAGACCCACTCAAAGCCCGCTGACAGCGCCGCGGTAACAGCATCCTTGGCTGTTTGTGGCGTGTGCTGGCGCCCGAGAAAGCGCAGTTCCGGATCTGAGAAGCTTTGGATTCCGAAACTGATCCCGGCGGTGCCGAGTTGGCGCCACGCCTCGAGCTTGGCAGCTGTGGCATCCTCAGGGTTGGCTTCGATCGTGATGCGCAACTGCTCACTGCAATCGAAGCGGCCGCGCACCGCCGCAATGACTTGTCCCAGCTCCTCCGGCGCGAGGATCGAGGGTGTCCCGCCGCCGAAGTAGAGTGTGTCGAACTGTCCGTGCCAATCGGGGATGAGTTCGAGTTCCGCAAGCAGTGCTGCGACGAATGCCCGTTGCTTGTCGCGATTGCCTCGCGTCACCGCGAAGTCGCAGTAAGGGCAGATCTTGGCGCAGTAAGGGATGTGAACGTAGAGTCCGGGCGCGCGACCGGCGTCGATCACGACTTCTCTTGGTCGGTCTTCAGTACTGCCAAGAAGGCTTCCTGCGGTATCTCGACCGACCCGACCATCTTCATTTTGGCCTTACCAGCGCGCTGCTTCTCGAGCAGTTTGCGCTTCCTCGAGATGTCACCACCGTAGCACTTGGCGGTCACGTCCTTCCGGTAGGCATTGATCGTCGTACGCGCGATGACCGAAGCGCCGATGACACCCTGGATCGGTATCTTGAACTGCTGCCGCGGGATCGTGTCCTCGAGCTTCTTGCAGTAGTTGAGGGCACGCACGCGGGCCTTCTCGCGATGGACGAGCTGCGACAGCGCGTCGACCTTCTCCTTGTTGACCAGGATATCGACTTTGACGATGTCGGTCGCGCGGTAGTCGATGAGGTCGTAGTCGAAGGAACCGTAGCCGCGCGTGACGTTCTTGAGCTTGTCGTAAAAGTCCAGCAGCACTTCCCCGAGTGGCATTTCGACGGTGACCTCGATGCGCCCGACAGCGAGGTAGTTGAACGTGATCTGCTCGGCACGGTACTCCCGGCACAACTCCATCGTCGCGCCAAGATACGTTTCCGGGATCATGATCGACGCTTTGATGTACGGTTCGTGCACCAGTTCGATGGCGCTAGGATCTGGCCAGTACGACGGGTTGTCGATCTCATGCTCGGAACCATCGTTGAGCTTGAGCTTGTAGAGCACCGACGGCGCCGACAGGATCAGCGACATGCCGTACTCGCGGCTCAGGCGCTCTTGGATCACGTCGAGGTGCAACAGTCCCAGGAAGCCGCAACGAAACCCGAATCCGAGTGCCGCCGAAGAGTCCTTCTGGTACGTCAAAGCAGCATCGTTGATCGACAGCTTCTCGAGTGCCTTCGTCAGGTCCCCGTAGTCTTCGGTAGACATCGGGTAGAGCGACGAGAAGACGACGGGCTTGGCTTCTTTGTAGCCCGGCAGTGGTTCTGGCGCAGGCGATTCGGCGTCGGTGATCGTGTCGCCGATGTTGATATCACGGATCGTCTTGATACCGGCGATGATGTAGCCGACCTCGCCAGCCGTGAGCGACTTGCGCTTCTCGCGGTCACCGAGGCGCAGGTAGCCGACCTCTTCGACCGTGTACTCCTTGTCGGTGTACATGAAGAGAATCCGCTGTCCGGTACGGACTTCGCCCTCTTTCACCCGGCACTGCAACACAACGCCGCGGTAGCTGTCGTATTGAGCATCGAAGATCAATGCCTGCAGCGGCGCGGCGGTATCTCCTGCCGGCGGGGGGAGGTGCTGTACGATCCCCTCGAGAACGTCGCCGATCCCATCGCCCTTCTTGGCGGAGCAGGGGATCGCTTCGAAGGGGTCGAGTCCTAGATCCGCATCGATCTCCTCGCGAGCACGATCGATGTCGGCGGCTGGCAGGTCGATCTTGTTGATGACGGGGAGCAGTTCTAGATCGTACTCGAGTGCCAGGTATAGGTTGGCCACCGTTTGCGCTTCGACCCCTTGCGATGCATCGACGATCAACAGCGCACCCTCGCAAGACATCAGCGAGCGGCGAACCTCATGAGAGAAGTCGACGTGTCCGGGCGTGTCGATGAGGTTGAGCTGGTAGGTCGTACCGTCTTTGGCTTCGTACGACAGCGTGACCGTGTTGCTCTTGATCGTGATGCCGCGTTCGCGCTCGATATCCATCGAGTCGAGTAGCTGGTCGCGAAACTGTCGTTCCGTGACCCCATCGCAGGCTTGGATCAGACGATCGGCGAGGGTCGACTTGCCATGGTCGATGTGAGCGATGATGCAGAAGTTACGTATCTTGTCCACGCTAGTGCTCGTCCGCGCTGTTACTCGCCAAAGATGGTCTCCGAACCGGGCCAGAGAATACCCGTGTTGACGGGGGGTGTGAACCGAGATCTTGGGCGTGTTTTGCGCCGGTGGGCGCCGTGTCGTTCTGGGCCCGCTCCTGGTTCGTCGAATCGTCGCCGGATTGTGCTCCGGCACACCCTCTCGCCGTGTCTTCGCTCCTGAGGTTAGATGCAATCAGGCGTCGGGAACGGGAACGGCGGTGGGGGGCCCAGCGTGAAGAGATAACCCAGCACGTAGGTGGCGTCGACGAGGTTGTAGCTGCCATCCCCGTTGGAGTCGGCGCGCTGCAGCGGTGTTGGCGCGGGTGCCGAGTTGAACAGATAGGCGAGGATCCCGATTGCGTCGGTCAGGTTCACGCTACCGTCGGCCGTGACGTCACCCCGGACGAACGGGGGGGTCGTGCACGCGGCCGGCACCATGGCGGGGATCGTGACGTCGCTGATCACCCCAGGCTTGAACAGGCCGATCGTCACGCTGCCGAGCGCCGGCGGGGAGTCGACGTCGCAGCGGAAGTTGTAGAGCGTACCCCAGCGGATCGCGTTCGCGTCGGCGTTGGTCGCAAACGTCTCGGTCTCCCAGCGCAGCGTCGTAGCGGTTGTCGAGGACGTCCAGTCGGTTGCCGAGTACGGTTCGCCGCTGTGATAGTCGGGGTCGTGGAAGCCGGTGTTGGTGACCAAGCTGCCAGCTGGCAACACGAGCTCGAACGACCCTGCGCTACGGTCGGAGTTGTAGTTCAACAGTGCGTACTCGTAGTTCCAAACGTTGCCGCCCAAATCGGTCGCCTTCGAGGCGAGGTAGAAGTCGCCGTCTCCAGGCACCGGTGCGATCTCGAGGTGAACACTGGGGTCTTCACTCGCCCAGGCCTGAATCGCTGACATCTGCGTCATGGTGGGCCCCGTCAGAGACAGCAGATAGCCGCCGTTGTCGAGTGCGCCGACTAGCGCCTCGCGGTACGAAGCGTTGTTGAGCTGGGTACCCCAGCTGGGTTCATCGGGTGTGACGTAGTGCGCTTCGGCGTAGAACTTCGCGGTCGGATGCTGGGCCGGATCCAGGTCTGCGTTCTGGATCTGCAGCCGCTTGTACAGGACGTTTCCGGAAACGCCGGCCTGCCCCCAAGGATAGACGAAAGTCCCGGTCACTGCGTTGACCTCGGAGCGCGGCCCCATGCCGGTTTGCGTGCCGTTGGCCACGACGCTGTACGTATCGGCGCACATTACGCCCTGGGTCTCGCAGGCGGTTGGTTGGCAAGTACCGCACCCCGGCTCGTTGGCGGCACAGAAGCCGTGCTTGAGCCAGCTCATGCCGATCTGCTCGAAGCGACCATTCTCGAGGCGATAGAAGTTCTGTGCGATGACGGGGTGTTGGTTCGTCGTCGGCACCCAGACGGCGGGGGTGTCCCCGATGTTGCAACTCTGCGTCGACATCGAATACGACGATGTCCCGCCAAGGGTGCCGTTCTTGATGATCGACGGCAGCAGACTGACGATGACGTCAGGGCCGATCGTCTGGGCGCAGGCAGCCTGCGGGAAGCTGGCCAATGCCAGTACGAGCAGAAACGCACGCATCGCGAATCTCCTGTTTCGGGTGTGGGTTTACTGAGAATTCCAGAACTGCAATTATACCCGCGTTCCCGGGTTCCGCACCGTAGGCGGTGCCCCAGAACCGAGGTGCCTTTTGGTTGCCCCGCTGGCGCCGGCTGGCGAGGACCGAGCGTCGCTCGGTTCTTTCAGTAAGTGCCCTTCGTGTATTTGTTTATGGAGTTTGGCGTCGCGAATCAGCGCTTCAGGCCCGGCGCCAACGAGCCGATAGTTGATGAAAGGCACCGACATTTCCTCGCGGCGGCGGCTCGACTCCGCCGCGACGGTGCTGCCCCCCGCAGTGCAGAGCAACGGGAAAGCGACTCTTTGTCACTCGTCGAACGCTTGCAAGCGCAGTACTCGCCGCTCCTCCAGGACCGCGGCGCGCACTATATCCAGGATGGTCGCGTCAAGCTCAAGCGCGCCGACGTGAAGGGGATCGAGGCGGAAGTCTCGTGCACCCGATCGTTCCACGTGACCCTCGACTTGACCACGCCGGAGCTCACAGCCCACTGTGACTGTTCCTACTTCGGCGGCGCCGGCGTGTGCAAGCACGTCTGGGCCGTGATTCTGGCATCCGAGGATGCCGTTACGGTCACGAAGCCGACAGCCGCGAAGAAGGGCAAGCGGGAGCCGGGGGCGACGAAGACTGGCAGTGAACTGATCTACTTCCTGCCCGTGACTACGCCGGCCGAAAGCACGACGGTTCACGTCTACCAGCAAAGCGTCGATCCGAAATCGGGCGACCCGGTTCTGAAGCCACGACGCGTCCGGCGTAACGAGGTCCGGCACCTGCCGCGCCCCGAGGATCGCCTGCTTCTATCGCTGCTCTTTGGCATCCTGTCGCAGAACGAGGAAGGGGTCCCCGAGGATTTCGACCCCAGTGGCATTCCCTACCGCGTCGAGTGCTCGCAGTTCCAACTTGCTGAAGAAAACTGCCGTGTCTGGCTGCGATTGCTGGCAGAGACCGAGCGCTTCTTCCTCGCCACCGATGATCGATCCGACGTGATCGAATGGCACGACGAGCCATGGCTGTTCGGCGTGCGCTTGAAGCCTTCGGCGCCCGGTGGCGATGGCGCTGCCGTAGGATTCCTGCGACAAGGCGATCGTACGATCGGGCTCGATGACGCCAATGTCATCGTCGAGGAGGGGGCCGTCGTCATCGACGCTCGGGCTTATCCTCTGGAGGTGGGGGGCGATCCGGCCTGGTTGCGCAAGGTGCTCAAAGGCGGTGGCGAGGCCCCAGTGCCGGATTCCGACTTCGACACGACGCTGTGTCAGCTCGTCGAATCAGGGGCTGTTCCGGCGATCGACTTGCCCCCGGAGTGGAGTTGGGAAACAGACGCTGTCGAGCCGCAGCCCGTGCTGCGCTTGCGCCTCCTCGAAGCGGGTCGCGGCCGGCGCAAAGCTGTGCGCTGTCGCGTCTACTTCGATTATGGAGGCCGTCGAGTCGCGCAACCAGACAAGGGCCGGTCCTTCTGCGATCCCGAACAGCGACGGGTCGCGCAGCGCAACCATCCCGCCGAGGAAGCCGCGGTAGCGCTGTTACAGACCCTCTCGGTGCAACCGGTCGCAGAGCCGACGGCCGGCTTCGACCTAGAGATTCCGTCGGCGGACTTTGCGTCCGTGGTCGATCGCCTGGTCAAGGAGGGGTGGTCGGTCGAGTCGAAGGAACAACGCTACCGTGGCGCCGGTAAGCTGCGGCTCGAAGTGAAGACCGGCATGGATTGGTTCGAACTCGACGGTCAGCTGGAGCTCGGCTCGTTGATCGTGCCGTTCCCAGAGATCCTCTCCGCTGTGCGTCGGGGAGAGAACATCGTTCGGCTCGACGATGGCACGGTCGGGATCTTGCCCGATGAGTGGATCGAGCGGGTTCGTTTGCTGGGCAACATGGGAGCCGAAGAGGGCGACGTCTTGCGCTTCTCCAACGCCCAAGGGTGGATCCTCGATGCGTTGCTGGCAGGGCGCCCGGAAGTCTCCGCAGACGAACGCTTCGTGCAGTTCCATGAGCGATTGCGTTCCTTCGTCGGCGTAGAGGCGGAGCAAGAGGTAACTTCGTTCACCGGCGAACTGCGCCCCTATCAACGCGACGGACTCGGCTGGATGCGCTTCCTGCGCGATTTCGGCTTGGGCGGTTGCCTCGCGGATGACATGGGTTTGGGAAAGACCGTGCAAGTACTGGCGGTCCTCGCGGAACAACAGGGACACACGGAGGGACGACCGACTTTGGTCGTCGCACCTCGTTCTGTCGTCTACAACTGGGTGGATGAAGCCCACCGCTTCACGCCCCAACTACGGGTGCTCGAGTACGGGGGCGCGCAACGACTGCAGCACTTGAAGGACTTCGATCAGTACGACTTGATCGTTACATCGTATGGCGTGCTGCGCCGTGACGTCATGGAACTCCGTAACGTCAGCTTCCAGTATGTCGTCCTCGATGAAGCACAGGCGATCAAGAATCCGTCGAGTAAGACCGCCAAGTGCGCACGCCTGTTGGACGGCAAGCATCGCCTGGCCCTGACGGGTACGCCGATCGAGAACCACATCTACGACCTGTGGTCGATCTTCGAGTTCTTGAACCCGGGGATGCTTGGCTCGACTCGCAGCCTCAACCGCCTGCTGGCTGGGGGTGGCGACGACGCTGCCGAAGAGGGGTGGTTGGACCTTGGCGAGGCGCTGCGCCCGTTCTTGCTGCGCCGGACCAAGGAGCAAGTTGCCACCGAGCTGCCGGAGAAGACAGAGCAGACGCTGGTGTGTCAGATGGAAGGGCGTCAGCTCGAACTCTACCAGGAGTTGCGGGAGCACTATCGAACGACGCTGCTGACGCGCGTTGCTGCCGAGGGGATGAATGCGACGCGTATGCACGTGCTCGAAGCGTTGTTGCGTCTGCGTCAGGTCGCCTTCCACCCTTCCCTGGTCGGCGAGGAGTTCAGCGACGTTGCCAGCTGCAAGCTCGACGCGTTGGTGCCACAGTTGCTAGAGGTCATCACGGAGGGACACAAGTGTCTCGTCTTCTCGCAGTTCACGACGTTCCTCGGCCTCGTCCGCACGGCCCTCGAGAAGGAAGAGATCGTCTATGAGTACCTGGACGGCCGCACCCGCGATCGCCAGAAGCGGGTCGAACGCTTTCAGAACGACGAGGCCTGCAAGGTTTTCTTGGTCAGCTTGAAGGCTGGAGGGGTGGGTCTCAACCTGACTGCGGCCGACTACGTGTACATCCTCGACCCCTGGTGGAATCCCGCGGTGGAAGCGC
>JBCCHQ010000022.1:0-50910 GCA_039028735.1 Planctomycetota bacterium
CGTCGTCGCAGTCTCCGGCGGTCCTTTGTTGTGGGAGCGCGCTCAATACGAACTTATCGCGACGGTCGACGAGCGCGGCTTGTTCCTCGTGCACGACACGATCGGTGACGTCGTCGAGCCGATCTACTCGACTACTCGTAAACACCGTTGGCGGGAAGACGGCGACAGCCGCGAGGTCGCGCTGCTTCTTGCCAGCCCGACGCGACTCGAGCGCGTCGAGGTCCATACCGCTGCAGGGGTGACTCACTACGACGTCGAGGGAGGTGTGATCGCGCAATCGGTCTGGGAAGAGAGCGCCGTGCCGGTGGGATTCCTCTCCGAGGACGAAATGGAGTGGATCGATCGTCCCCCTTGGCCGCGGCAACCCCGCTACTCGCCCGAGGACGTTTCCGAGTTCTTGGAGCGCGCGCGGGTCGCCGTCGAAGCCCATACACCTGCCGTCAAGTGGTGGCGCAAGCAGCCCTGAGCCCCTCCTGAAGACCCTACGGGGGACGCCAAGTCTCAAAAGCCGTGCTTGTACACGTACCAGCCACCCTCGATATGAGCCAGGAACATCGCGTCTGCGTTGGCTACGGCTGCGCTTGCGTTGGGGACGACGTTCCCGAGTGCCCCACCCGGCGAGTACGCGTAGCCGCTGGCGACGCCGCTGCCTGCGAAGGAATGCACGCAGACTTGGAAGAGTACGAGAGATCCCCGCTCTTGGATGGACTCGATGTCGGCGCCCAGGTTTGCCGGCACGACGCGGTGTGACAGGTTCGGGTGTCGCGGGTGGAGGGGCGTCAGGTTCGGCACGGCCGCGACCATGTTGGCCTTCAGGCGCGGGAAGTCCCTCTTGAGAGCACGGTCTGACGGAGCGCGGTCGCAGCCAATGACGAAAACCAACACGGTAACTGCGCTGACGATGAGCCTCGGCACGGAGTCTCCTGACCTGTTGCTTCCCCAAAAAAAACAGGGGCGCACCCGTCCGGGCACGCCCCTGTTTCTATCCACTGTCTTGCATCTCTAGCGGAATCGAACCACGCGGCTGTTCATCTGATCGACGACCCAAAGATCGACGCCATTGTAGAAGACGCCGTACGGTCCAAAGAGCGTTTGCTCGCCCGGCTCGTTCAAGCTGTTGTTCGGTTGGCTTGCCGAAAAGGTACCCTGAC
Source organism: Planctomycetota bacterium (assembly GCA_039028735.1). GTDB lineage: Bacteria > Planctomycetota > UBA8108 > UBA1146 > JAJFFE01 > JBCCHQ01. Next base: position 1,152 of record JBCCHQ010000022.1, read on the forward strand.
CGACAACGGTATCTGCGCTGGCATCGTTTGTGATCGGAATCGAATCGAAGACGATCACGCGGTTGTTGCCGGTGTCGGCAACGACGAATCGCTCACCGTCGGTGGCGACACCGCGCGGCGCGCTCATTCCGGCGCTGCCGACGGTCGAAGTGCTCGACGACAGGTTGTTCTGACCGATTGCGAAGTTCGCCGTCTGGCCGTTCGACGTCGGGAAGGTCGTCCACGCCAACACTCGGTTGTTGTCGGTGTCGGCGACAAACAGCTTGGTCCCGTTGACGTGGATGCCACGGGGCGCTGCCATCGTCGTACCGCTGGTCGACGTACCGCGGTTCTCGAGGTTGGAGACGAAGTCTCCTTGGCCGAGGACCATGTCGGCGGAAGTACCGGTTGCGAGCAGCGCGGTGATGTCGTCGAACCACAGGACGCGGTGATTGTCGCGGTCGCAAATCAACAGGCGCGTGCCGGCGATTGTCACTCCACATGGACTGTCGAGCGTCGCGGCGGAAACCCCTCCGGAGTTAGCGTCGGTGAGTGTCGTGCCCGCTTGACCGACGATGCGATCCGCCGCGTCGCCGGTTGCGACCGTCGAAAGGTCGTCGAAGACCAAGACGCGGTTGTTCCCCGTGTCGGCGACGACCAGGCGCGTGCCGTCGGTCGCCACGCTCTGCGGGCCACTCATCGTAGCAGCAGAAGCGCTGCCGCCTTGGTTGGCGAGGGTGCCAAACATTGTAGCCTGCCCGAGAATCACGTCTGGATCTGGATTGCCACTGCTGGGCACTTCGTTGTAGATCAACACGCGGTTGTTGCCTTCGTCGGCGACGATCATGCGGCCGCCAGCGATGATCATCGCTGCCGGTCGATTCATCAGGTGGCCGTTCGGGAACGACGAAGAGTCGGTCGGCTGCCCTTGCAGCACGTCAGCATCGGTGTCGTTGACTGTTGGCAGCGTCGCGAAGTTCAGGACACGGTGGTTCTCGCTGTCAGCGACGAACAGTTGCGGTGCAACCATCGTGTCGCTGGTCACGGTCACGGTGACGCGCTCTGGGAACGACATCGTGTTCGTGCCCGGCGTTCCGCCTTGGTTGTCGGTACCCGTCACGTCGTCGGCTTGTCCGATTGCCGCGCCGGTCGCGGTGCCGATCACGCCGAGCCCAGTGGCGTCGGTGCCATCGAAGACGTAGACCATGACGCGATGGTTGTCGCGATCAGCGACGTAGATCTTGTCAGTGGCAGCGTCTTCGACCGCGTAGATTCCGCTCGGGGCGCTGAGCGCCGTCGCGGTCGTTCCGGCGGTGACGGTTGCGAAATCGCCGAACGTCTGACCGATAACGCGATCAGCGCTGGCACCAGAAGCTGGCGCCGAGGTCTCGAAAGCGAGGCAGCGGTTGTTGCCGGTGTCGGCGATCAGGACCGCGCCCGTGCTAGCGTTCAGCATGAAGTCGGTGTCGAGGAAGACGTCGCTCGGACTACTGCAGGTGTCTGCTGCAGCCACCCCGCCGCGATTCTCGAGGCCGCTGATGAAGTTCGACTGCCCCAGGACAGTACTTGCGGCCGCGTTGTCGGACGTCGGTACGCTGGACCAGATCAACACTCGGTGGTTGCCACTATCGGCGACGGCCACCTGTCCATCTTCAGCGTGGATCCCCATCGGCGCAGAGAGGGTGCGGCTGGTTGGAGCAGCCCCACCTTGGTTGGCGTTGCGGCCGATCATCGTCGTCTGACCCAATACGAGGTCTGCAGCAACGCCGTTGCTGAGCGCGAGCCCGCTGGCGTCGAACACGTCGGACCAGACGAGCACCCGGTTGTTGCCGGTGTCGCTGACCCAGAGCTGGTTGTTGTCCGGATCGAAGTGGACGTCTCCTGGCGCCGAAAGCGTGCTGGCAGTCGGCGTCGTCGAGGCAACCTCGCTGCGATTTGCGAAGTTCTCGTAGAACGTCGCCTGCCCCAGCACGACAGTTGCTTGTGCATTGTTACCGGTCGGTCGGGGATCGTAGATCAGTACGCGGTTGTTGCTGGTGTCTGCGACGAACAGGACGTCGAAATCGACGTCCGTGCCGCTGAAGTTGATCGCATCCTCGAAGTGGCAAGCCCCCAGCGGTGCAAACTGTCCGCTAGGACTGACGTCAGCCGAGAAGGCGTCTGTATTCCCGGCAAACAGCGAGCCAGGCTTCATCGTCATGATTCGCATGGAGTCGGCGACGACCAGATCGACGGTCGTACCATCGGTCGCTGCTGCAGTACTGGTTGCGTTCATGATGCCAGGCGTCGAGGCCTGTACGCCTGACGGGCTGCCATCGGTGAGGATCGCAGCATCGAAGACGCCGCTGGTCGTCAGCTGTGGCGCCGTGCCCAGCGTGATCAGTGCGCCGCGGTTTTCGGCGTTCGGGCTGAACGCGGTTAGCGTTGCGCCCGCACCAAAGCTGTCGGGGCTCCCTCCGGTACCTACCGGGAGGACGAAGTTGCCAGCGACGGTTTGCCCGATCGGGATGGTGATCGGCAGGTCGAAGACACAGAGGATCGTGTCCCCACCGTTGATCGTGCCGTCCATGTCGACGTCGTTGTACGACGACGACATCAACGTCGGTGCCGACGCCGACGACGATGCGACGACGAGGTTCGCTGGGCCCGCCTTGACGCGGTTCTCGTTCTCATCTTTGATGTTGAACGTGCCGAGAGATCGGATGTTGAGAAGGCTGGTGCCCGGAACCAATGTGGGCGAGGTCCCCAGCGTGATCTCGACTCGGTCGCTGCCGGAGACGCTTTGCGCTTGCGTGGCGCCGCTGCCGAGTGAGTCACCGGTCGTCAGGAGGTCTACGGCGTTGATCGTCGCCGAAGTGATGAACACTCCGTCTTCGAACGTCAGGACGAGGAGATCTCCCTCGTCGACTCCGTTGCTGTCGAGGTCGACGAACTGAGCCGAGGTCACAGCGGGACCAATGGAGCTCCCACTCGGGGACGATCCAGTCGATCCGTTCTTGCAGCCAAAGCCGCTCGTCAGACCGAGGACGAGCGCGACACCCACTACGACCCGGTTGATACGCGTCAGCGCGATCGGTCGAGACATTCCAACCCTTTCCCTGTCGGGCGTTCAACGGTGGCAGCCGCTTGCGCGGGTTGAGGGAGTCACCGCAGTTCTTATTGTAGGCCGCCGAACCGCGCCAGCCAGTGGCGCTTCCACGACGGTGGCGATGATCCGTCTTGTCGACGGAAACCGCGTACCCATTGATATTTCGGTGACGGAGGCACGCTGCTTGAAGCGCTTTCGGTGCGGCCACAGGCGGTCTCTGTCACGAATCTGTTACAAAACGCCGCGTCTGGCGCCGGTCGATCGTTACTTCTGTGTGTCTCGCCAGTCTTGCAGACTGGGTGCGATCGTGAAAACTTGATCGAGGCGCGTCAGGGCGAAGAGCTCCTGCAGCTCGTCGTGCAGATCGCACAAGACCATGCTGACACCTTGCTGATGCATGCGCTTCAAGACCGCGACGAGCATGCCGATGCCGGCGCTCGACACATAGCCGATCTTGGAGCACTGCAGCGCGATGTGCTTGGTCTCATCCGACGGCGCCTCCATGAGGCAGTCGCGCACGGTGATCGCGCTGTCGTCGCAAAGATCTCCGGAAACGGTGAGGATGCAAACCTCGCCGTCATGCACAACTTCGGTGGTTACTTCCGATGAGCTCGCCATAGGGCTGCCTAACTCTTCTGCTCTCGCGAAACGACGTGGGCATCTCCCGCTACGATGCGGGGTCTTCCTGGATGAATCGGCGTCTGTCGCGAAGAACTGTAGTCGGGCCGTGGAAGAAGTGACGCAGCGGGGACTTGCGGGTCGGGGCGCCGGGCCAAAAGAACTCTCGGGCGCGTTGTTCCGACGGCTTGCGCGGGGAGCTTTGTTGTTCGAGGGTATCGTCGGCTCGTGGGCAGGCGCCCCGACCACGAAAAAACCCGAGCTCTCCTGTGTGCCAGGTGAGTTCGGGTTCGTCCGATAAAGCTTGCGGTGGGCGGCCGTCTACCTCTTCGAGAACTGGAAGGACTTACGAGCCTTCTTGCGACCGTACTTCTTACGCTCGATCATGCGTGAGTCACGCGTCAGGTACTTGCCCTCACGCAGCGATTCGATGAACTCACCGTTGGCGGAGAGAAGCGCACGGCTGATTCCCATCAGCATTGCTCCTGCTTGGCCAGAAACGCCGCCGCCATCGATGTTGGCCCAGACGTCGTAGCTCTTGTTGGCCTTCGTCGCGCGTAGAGGCTCACAAACGAGAGCTTGGTGGCGAGCGATCGGGAAGTACTCTTCGTACGGCTTGCCGTTCACGAGGATTCGGCCAGTACCTTCGCGAATTCGGACCCGGGCCACGGCGGTCTTACGGCGGCCGGTGCCCCAGTGGTGCTTGTCCTTGTACTTCGCCTTGGCTGGTTGCGGTGCCGCTTGCGTTTCTGACAAAGGTCTATTCCTTTTTCTCAGCCTGCAAAGGAGATGGTTTTAGGTTGTTGGGCGTTGTTTTGATGCTCAGCCCCAGCGTACACCTTCAGCTTGCGCAGCATCTGGCGCCCGAGTTTGTTCTTCGGCAGCATCCGACGGACGGCGAGGCGCACGACCTGATCGGGCTTGTTGGCACGCATCCACTCGAGGTTGTGGGTGCGCAAACCGCCGATGTAGCCCGTGTGGTAGCGGTAGAGCTTCTTTTCTTCCTTCTGCCCCGTGACGCGCACCTTCTCGGCGTTGGTCACGACGACGAAGTCACCGCAGTCCACATGGGACGTGTAGGTCGGCTTGTTCTTGCCCATCAGAAGACGCGCAATCTCTGACGCCATTCTTCCGAGGGTCTCACTTCCTGCATCGACGTGGTACCAGTCGCGGACCACGTTTTCCTTCTTCTGCACGAAGCTCTTCTGTGGTTGGTATCTCTGCATCACTCGCCTCATCAACGGAAACTACTGACCAGGGCCGACGACGGTTACGACTGCTCGAGGCGCTGCTTGGTGAGCGCGGCATGCCCCCTGATCGAGAGCTTCTTCGAGCGTCGTGGCCGACCGCTGGCGACGGCAAAGGCGGGGATTGTAGAAATGGGGTGCCCCCCTGTCAACCCCCGGTCCGGGCGTGATTTGGGAAGATTGGCCCCGGCTCGACCCGGGTGCTCCGGCTCCTTCCATCGGCCTGATCCTGCGGGTTACCGCCCGCGGGGCCGGTCACTTCCCCTCAGCGGTCTTCAGAGACGTCAAAATGTCCCCAGAGCGGTCGTCGCCCCGGTCACCGACGAGCGGCAGGCGGTACTCCAGCTGCGCCTGCATGTCCCCTGAGCCGCCACCACCGCGGGCCTCGAGCCACCGGGTCAGCGCCTGCCCGGCGATGATTGGGGTCGGGGGGTGGTCGCCCCAGCCGACGCGCTGGCGGCACTCGTCGACTCCGGGGCTTTCCCAGCGCTCCTGCCAAAGCTGGGGCGGGCACTCCACGCCTCCGCCGACCAGGATCACCTCCCCGGTACCGGGCGGATGAAACACCCGGACGCGTTCGAATGCACTGCAGAACGCGCTGACGATCGCCGCGAACTCCTCGACCTCAATGCGATAGAGCTGCACCCAGTGGACGGCCGCGCCTCCGGGAACCAGCCGCGCTGCGACCAAACGGTAGAAATCTGCCGTGAAGAGCGGCGCCGACCACGGTAGCCAGGGCTCCGAAGGCTGGCAGACGATCGCCTGCCACTGCTTGTCGTTGCGGTGCAGATACGCACGGGCATCCTCGACGATCAGAGTCGGCGGTGAGGCCCCGCCGAACAATCGCTCGTGTTCCCACGGGAAGCACTCGATGCCGGCTGGCGATCGCAATGCGGCAAGCACCTCCCCTTCGACTTCGAACGCAGTCACTGGGCCGGCCGTTGCGGTGACCGCAGTCGCGACCGTTGTCCCCCCGCCGACGCCGATCACCAACGTCTCTCCGCCCGTGCCCGCCTCCAGCGCAGGCAAGATACCCAGCAGCATCTCGGTCGGTAGGTCCGCGTTGCTTGGTTCGCCAACGCGAATCGGTACGCTGCCCTCGACCCGGCCGCCGACGCGGAGGAAGCACGTGTTCGTTCGTTCGACGCGTTCGATCGATACGCGCGCCAAGTTGCCTTCGCCGCTGTACAGGATCTCGCGTTCGCGCCAGGCGGCTAACGCACCCCCTGCCGCCACGTCTTCACGCGACCACTGAAAGACTCCGGCGCCGAGCAGCTCGTTGTCCCACTTGGCATGTGCGAGCGCTCCGAACGTGCCGGCTGCGACCAGGAGAACAGCCGCAGCTGGGCGCAGCAGTGCGCGTTTGCCGACGGCACTCGCGAGCAGCGCGGCGGCTGTCAGCGACAACACCGCGATGATCCACAGCGTCGCCCCACTGCCCCACGCGGGGATCCACCAGACACCCGCGCAGAGGGCGCCGACACCGCCACCGCAAAAACCAGCGCCTTGGGCTACGCCCGTCTCCCGCGCCAAACCATCGACGTCTCGACTCCAGCCGGCTGCGAGGGCCGGTATGATGAACCCGCTGGCGACTGCGGGAGGAAGCAGCGCGGCGACGACCAGTACGCCTTTCGTCAGCGTTAGCGATTCACCGGACACAGTCCCCTCTGCGAAGTGCAGGTACGCTTCCGGTAGCCATGCAATTGCAAGTGCCGATGCCCCCTGCGCGGCCAACCACGAGTACCAAGTCGTCGCCAGAATCGTGCCGCGCTCGAAACGCTGCGCGAGCCACGGCAGGACGCGGCAGCCGATCGCACCTCCCACCAGGCTTGCCGCGGCAGCGCACCCGAGGATCAGTACGCTCGTTCCCAAAACTTCGCCGAGTAGTCGACTCCACACGACTTGCAAGGCAAACGCGATTGCGCCGACGCAGAACGCGACCGCGTGCCGAGCCCCGATCCCCGGAGCCGCCCGGTCGGCGCGTCGGCTGCTGTCTGAGCTTGCAAAGGGAAGGAACCACGCAGCAACCAGAATCAGCAAGGCACAGCCTGCGGCCCCGGTCGCTCCGATGATCGGCAACAGTGCCAGTGGCGTCGCCAACGCGCCCAATGCCGATCCCAGGTCGAGTGCCGCCGTCCACAGGCCAGCGCGGGTGTACATCTTCGTGTTCGCAGCCTCGGTCGCGACTCGAAACCAGGCGGGGATCGCGGCCGCGAGACACAACGCAGTGACGGCGATCGGAGTCGACACGAGGATCCGCACGGGCAGCGCTGCGAGGCTGTCCCAGCCCTGGCTCCACGCCGGTAGCCAGCTCCCGCCCCAAAGTGTCGTCAGGAGACCACAGCAGAAGGCGCCGGCCAGCCACTGCCTGGGCGTCCACGGGAGTCGACTTCCTAACAAGCAGCCGGCGCCACTCCCCAACAAGAAGGCGCTGAGAACGACCGCGACGCCGTCCAGGTCCGACCCGAGGACACGGGCCCATTGCCGGACCCACAGCAACTCCAGCATCATTGTCGCGGCACCGATCAAAAACAGTGCTTCTGCGCCGCTGCTGCGACGCGCACTAGGGGTGTGCGAGCTGTTGTTCGGAGGGTTCGGCGCTGGATTCGGCGTTGCGCTCGGTGCTGGGTTCGTCATTGCTGCATCATCAGTCATCGTGAGCGGGACCTGCGAGTTGCTCGAGCAGACTCTCGATTCTCTCTCGATCGCTGGTCGCCAGCTGTTCGTCGAGCAGCGCCTCGCGATACCAACGTACGGCAGCATCACGATCGCGCAGCTGCACGGCTAGCGCGCCGAGATTCATTGCCATGCCCGGTGCGCGTGCCCCTCGCCCCCACTGTGTTTCGAGGAGTGACAGCGCTTCACGGACCAGCCGTCGTCGCCGTAGAACGTCGGCGGCTGCTAGCGCTGCGTGGCCGCATTCGCTCAGCGGCGCGAACTCGAAAAACTCGGCGTAGACAACGGACGCCGCCTCCCATTGCAGTGCGCGTGTGAGACCACGTGCATACGTCAGGTAGGCTTCACACTTCAGTGGCAGGTCATCGGCGCCTTGCAGTTTGGCCGCCGCGTCACGAGCTTGCCGCAGCGCCTCGACCGCGCGCGGGTAGCTCTTCTCGGTCAGAAGCTGCTGCCCTGTGCTCAAGTACGTGCGTACGACTTTGGCGGGGTCGTCGGCCGGGGTTTCCGCCTTGGCCTTGCGGCGTGCGGCGACCGCCTGCAGACCTGAAAGCGCCTTTTCGTTGTCCGGAACTACGTCGAGGACGCGCCGGTAGTTCTCTTCTGCTGCGTCGAAACGATCCAACGATGCTTGAATGTCTGCCATCGAGAGAATTGTTGGCAAGTGTCGTGGCACCTTCTTGGATAGTTGCTGCAGCGCTGCGACAGCTTCGTTGGGCTTTCCTTCGTGCACCCAACACTCGGCTGCGAGATACAGCGCGGTGACCCAGTTGCCTTCCCCCTCCAGTCGTCGCGCCGATTCTTCGAACTCCGCCCGCGCTTTGGCCCATGCCTTGTCGCGCAGTTGATGCAGTCCGCGGCGATAGAAGAGGCGACTCCACTGCTCGCGAGTCTCACACGCTGTAGCCGCTTCGTCGAGCAAGGCCCACGCGGCCTCCGTCTGTTCTGCTTCGCGACGTACGCCTGCAAGATAGACGAGTGCTTCGAAGCGATAGGGTCGGTGCTCCGATACGTCTGGTTCTTGAGGTTTCTGCTGGGACTCGCTGCCGGTTGCGCGCAGCTTCTCGGCGGCAGCAATCGCATCGTCGCGGTGACCCAGCTGCTCGGAGTTGCGAAACAGTTCGAACAACACATCGGCACGCTCGACGAAGCGCTGCCCCGAGGCGTTGGTTTCGGCACCGGCGGCGACCAACAGCTCACGGGCGCGCTGCCAGTCGGCCGGGCTTTCGGACCCGATCAGGATTCGCGCCCGCTGCAGCAGCGCATGATGGTAGAGCTGTTGGTGTTGCTGCCTTCGGGCTGGGGCCGGGACGCGCTCGAAGATCTCGCACGCCGCTTCCAGCGCCCGCAGAGATTCCGCCGAGCGACCGAGCGCGAGGGCTTCCGTGGCAAAGCGAACCTGCGACCCAGCGCACTTCGGCGCCGCCGCAGCGGCTTGCTCCCAGAAAGTCGCAGGGCTCCCCCACTCTTCGAAGCGGGCGCGCAGAGTCCCCGACCAAATGACTAACGTTCCGGCGATGACCGCCGCCGCTACGACTGGGTAGCGCCGCACGATAGGTGCGATCAGGATTGCAGCCAGCAGCAACCACGCAAGGAACGGGAGATAGAGGGCTTGGTCTGCGATCGGAGTCGGCAGCAGGAGCGCCGGCAGCAACAACACTAACGGTGCTGCCCAAGCGATCGGTGCGCTGCGTTCCTGTTGGCGCCAGCGCCAGACGGCGATTCCCAAGCAAGTAGACCAGAGTAGCAGTGCCAGCAGTGCGTCCTTGGGGATCTCGCCGCTCGCCACTCGCGGAAACTGTAGAAACGTGTAGTCGATCGCTAACTCCGTTGGCCAGACCACCGTCGCGAGTGCTTGCCAACTGGCTAACAGCGCCGTGACGACCGCGGTGGTGGCCGATTCGCCCCAATCCATCGGGCGGGCTGTGTTCGGTGCGAAGGCGTCGGCGTGCAGCAGTCCGAACCAAACGGCAGCGGCAACGGACACGACCAACAGGGCACCGCGCGCGGTTGGAGGCGCCTCCATAGTCGCGGCTGCGGGCACTACCTCTGCCGCAACGGCTGGCGCGACGAGACGTCGAATGGCCAGCATTGCAAACGGTAGAGACAGCGCCATCTCACTGCACAGGAAGGCTGCAATTGCAGACGCGACGGCCAACAGGGTACGCATCGCAGTGGCCCGCACCGTCAACGACACGAACAGGTGTAGCGTCGCAAGATAGAACAGAGTCGCTAGCAGATGATGGCGGGCAGCGACGTACCCAACGGCTTCCCCCTGCGCTGGGTGGACGCCGAACGCAGCCGCGGCGCCCAACGCGATGAGGACCGAACCGTTTGGAAACAGACGTCGAATCAGGAGCGCTAGCAGGAGCACGTTCAGCAAATGCACCGCGACACTGTGCCCGTGCGCGACGGTTGCGAAACGCTGCCCAGGATCAGCGCCGCCGGCATCGGCGAACCAACGATCGATGGAGTGCGATGCCGTTGCGAGCGGACGCCGAGCCGCGGGCACGACGAGCAACTGATCCGTTCCTGGTAGCTGTGCGGTCGCGCCGACAGTAGCGGCAGGCCCGAGTAGCGATCGATCTTCGAAGTAGAACGGGGCCCTCGTCGCCGGCAGGCAGACGAACGCTACGATAGCGACGACGGCCGTGATCCCCAGCGCAAACATCGCCCGAGGTTGGGGTGTCGCGCCGGTCGGGTCGGACCCCAAGGGGACCGTCACTCGATCTCCTCCGGAATGTTCAAGGAGTAGTCGTTTCGCAGAATCTCGAGCAGGTCCCAGAAGTTTTGAATCGTATGGTCGGGCTTCGTGGCCCCGCTGATCCCTCGAAAGCGCTTGCCGCGGGCCATCCGCACCGTCGCCATCCCGATCTTGTTGGCTGGATCGATGTCTAGCTCGGGGTTGTCGCCGACATACATGCAATCGGCGGGCTTGAGGTTCAGGTCGCTACAGGCTCGCTGGTACAGCTTCACGTTGGGCTTCGAGATGCCGATCTGGTGCGAAATGAAGACTGCCTGCGGGCTGAAGAACGACTCGAGACGCAGACGAATCAGTTTCTCGGCCTGCTTCACTTCCAGCCCTTCGGTGATCACGCCACGCACGAGGTCGGTCTTGGCGAGGCGTCGAAACACCTCAAAGGCATCCTCGTAGGCTTCGAGATGCCGAAACTTCGTTTCGTGGTAGGCGACGACACCGGCGGCGACGATCAGTGCTGGATTGAGCCCTTTGTAAACGCGGCGCGGGATGCGCAAGAGGAGCTTGTCGAAGTGACCGTCGTAGTTCGAGCTGAACTCGCGGATCACCTCCTGCAGCTCTTGCTGGAGGTCCTCGGCGGGCATCTTCACGCCTTGACGGATCATCGCGTCGACACTTGCTGCGCGTGCCTGGGCCGCGAAGTCGCTGGTCGAATAGAGTGTGCCGTCAATGTCGAAGAAGATCGCGCGCAGAGTCACTCCCCCTCCTTTCGGGGATGTCATGGTAGGGGGATCGCGACTACAGATCTACAGGAGGCCGACCGAGTCGCTGGGGAAACGCAAGGCTACGGCTGGCGCCCGTTGCGTTTCGCGCTGACAAAAGAAAACGCGTCCGCAGCGCTTGCGCTGCGGACGCATTATCAGGGGTGCTGTCAGGAGTACTGCTGTTGCCTCTAGTTGTACTTGCGCTTCTCAGCAGCGCGCAGGTCAACGACAGAAGCCGTGATCATGATGTAGAGGCTGCGACGCTCACGCAGGTAAGCCTGGCGGCGGAACAGGTTCTTGATCAGCGGCAGGTGGCCGATGATCGGCACGTTCGACTCGTACTCACGCTCGTCGAAGCCGCGGAAGCCACCCAGGAGCACCGTGCCGCCATCGGGTACGGTGACCGACGTGAAGGTCTGCTGCAGCGAAATCTCCGGAAGATCGATCTCGACGAGCTGCGCGGCCGCTGTAATCGATCCCAGCGAGATGGCTACTGTCGGAATCACACCGTTGACGAGCTCCGCGATCGTCGGGCGCACGTCCAGCGTGATGTAGCGGCGATCGGAAGAGATCACCGGCTGCACGTCGAGGATGACCCCGTCCTGGAACGTACTGATGACCGGGTCGGCAACTTCCTGGACGACCAGGCCGGTACCCCCGGAGACCAGTTCGTAGTCTTGCACGTAGGCGCGCTGCGTGATCACCGATACGTAGACCCGCTGGCGGTTCGATGCCGTGACGCGAGGTGCAGTGATGATCCGCGACTCGCGCTCTTCTTGCGCGGCCCGCAGGATGGCGTTGATCTGGAACGGGTCGAGCCAGGTGGCCTGCAGCGTGAGACCGCGCAGCTGCGACGACAGGCGAGTTCCTGTCAGGCCGCCCGCGAAACCGTCGAGGATATGCTGGATCCGCGAGGCAACGCGGTCGAAGCCCATGACCAGGCTCGGGTTCGACGGGCTACCCAAGGTTTGGAAACCTTGGTCGAAGCCGCCGGTGCGGTTGCTGTTGAGCGAGCCGTACGGAGTACCGAACGTCTGTCCCGGGGGCAGACCTAGGTTTCGTGAGTCGACACCAATGTCCTCGAGGAAGTCGTCGACGAGATCAATGAACCGGGCCTCGACGATCACGAAGAGGTCGGAACCTTCTCGCAGGTTGTCGAGGAAGCTGCGCACCGAGAGGTGCAGTTCGCGCGTGGCGTTGACGAGCAGCTGCCCTTGGTGAGCCTCGACCGTCGACTCCGACTCTTCCCACGACTCTTCGCCGCCAGTCGACTCGATCACGAGGTCGCGCAGCGTCTCCGGGTCCAACTGCCCTTCGTCGTCGCCATCGGACTCGTCGAAGCTGAACGGGCTCGCGCCCCCACTGTCATCCGCTTCGTCGTTCGACTTCACGCGGATACTCGGTCCCGGGAAGTTCCGGACCTTGTTCAAGATATCGGTGACGTTGTAGACGTCGAAGATCTGCGTACCGTACGCCTTGCCGGGCTCAGTGATGTAGAGCGTGTTCTCGCGGAACGTGTAGGCAAGTCCCGTGTTGGCGAGCAGCAGGTTCAAAGCTTCCTGCAAGCGCACCTCGGACAGGCGCATCTTGACGGTCTTCTCCTGCGTATCGATCTCCGGGTCGACGGTGATGTTGAGCGCACTGTAGTCACGGATGAAGTTGATCGCATCTTCGAGAGTCGTCTCTGCCGAGAAGTCGAAGCTGATCCGCAGCTCGCCAAGCTTGTTGCGAATCTGCTGCACTTCGTAGCTCTCGTCGGCCAGGGTCAGCCCCTGTGCGGCAGCGCGCTGCTTGACCTCGACCTGCCAGAAACGCTCGTCGTCGGGGAAGCTGAACGGCTCAGCGTACGGGATCGCAGCGTAGTCGACCCCTTCCCAGACCTTCTCGGACTCCAGCCGGTTCGTCTCTGCGGCGTTCTGAAAACGCTGCAGACGGCGCAGTTCAGCGGCGTCCTTGAGGATCCGTCGCGCTTCTTCGTGCTGCGGACGGACGGCGAGGACGCGCTCGTACAGCTGCACTGCATGCTCGTAGTCGCGACGCTGCATCGAGTCAGTGGCACGTCGCATCATTTGCCCGACGCGCTGATCTTCTTCGTCACGAGACTGCTGATCCAGGCGTGTTGCTTCCGCTTCCGCGTCGGCTTCCATGCGGCGGCGATCGGCTTCCTCCATCGTGATCTTCTGGTCACGAGCGCGATCGAACAGGCTCTGCGCTTCGCTGCGCAGCGCGGAAATGTCGGTACCGAAGTCGAACCAGACAAGGCGCTCACGCGCACGACTGAGGTTCTGAAGGGCGCGATCCACTTCGCCATCGTCGAGGGCGCTGCGGCCGTCGTCGATCAGGCGGCGCGTTTCAGCGAGCTGCTGCTGTTGGCCGACGCGAATCTCTTCGCCGAGCTGCTCCAGCGTGGTGCGGATCTCGCCGTCGCGCTTGCCGAGAAACATCATGGCCTCGCCGAGCTTGCGACGGGCGTCGGTCAGTGTCGGGTCCTGATCGTACGCCTTGCGGAACATGTCCTCGGCACGCACGAAATCAGCGTCTTTGAAGAACTTCAGCCCCTGCGTGTAGTAGTGCTGGGCTGTGCGCTTGCGCGCTTGGGCTTCCATCTCGAGCTGGTCCATGACGCGACCGACCGGACCATCACCGCGTCGCGGTGGTTGCGGACGAGCGTCGCCACCGGCCGGCATGGCGTCGGCAGCCGCGGCGCCACTACCGCCGGCGTCCGTCCCGGTCTCCGACAGCATCATCGGCGTGTCGTCGATCGTGTCGGTACCCGAGCAGCCCACGAAAGTGAGGCAGAGGCTAGCGACCACGAACAGCCAGGCGGTCTGCCCGCGTTCGCGAGTTGTGCGTGTCAGTTGAGCGTTCATCTCGCCCCGTCTTTCCGTTGTTCTGTCGTTGCCGGGTGAGCTGGAGGGCCACCCGAACGTCCGCAGAATTGTCCGCAGAAGGCGTTCGCAGCCGGCTTCGAAGCAGCCTCCCGCGATCTCGTACCAGCCAGGGTAGGTTCTCCCTGTCATCGCTCCGTCATCGAAAGCCCCCCGCTGGAACCCCCGAAGTGCTGATTAGGCCGAGACTTCCGCGGCCAATAATGGGACTAGTGCGGCCCGGTTGGGGGCCGCGTCCCGTGATACTCGCTATTCGATCGGGATTTCCTTCTGTGCGATGGACACGTCCTGCACCGAAATCCGCTTACAGATGTTGATCACCGCGACCACGTACTTCCCGGGAACGGTGTCCCCGGCGTCAATGATGACCGGCAGTCCCTTGTCGCCGCCGCCGACATACGTCTCTTGGCGAAACAAGATGTGTTGTTCGAGGGCTTCCATGTCGGGACCTTCTATCCCCATGAAATCCTCGTACTCTTCGTTGTAGCCGGGGTTGTTCGCAATCTTGCGTTCGTCCCCCCAGATGTGAATCTGTGGCCCCTCCATTGTCAGCGTGACGCGACAGCCACGCGTGATCTCCGGGGAAGCTTGGCTATTGCCGCGGTCGCGCGGGAGGAATGAACTCAGCGCACCCTCGGGAATCTTGAACTTGGTCGCGCACATGAAGAAGATCAGGAGCAGAAACACGACATCGATCATCGAGGTCATGTCGAGCTCGGCCTTGTCGCTTTGTGCAGCGTCGGCTCTCTTACCCACGTGGGCTCCTTCCTACTTCCAGCGTCGTGTCTACTTCTCGGTGTCCCAGACTGGCGTACCAGCGCTCTGGCTCAATGCCGCGAAACGCACCTTGAAGATCTTGGCGTCTTTACACGCGGAGAAAATGTCCTGGATGTACTTCGATTGCGCGCCTTGATCGATCCTGATCAGGACCTCGAGCAGCGAGTCCTTCTGACCCGGTGTGCTCGGGTTGTCCTCGCGCCCCGGAAAGATCTCTGCTTCGGTCTTCAGGAACTGCGTCAGGCGCTTCCGGTTCATGGCTTCGCCAGCGATGATGATCTCTCCAGCTCCGGTGCCGCGATCACGGACAACGACGTTGACCTTGATCTCACGACTTCCCGGCTGCAGCTCGACAACCTTCGCTTGGTCCGCCAACGGCAGGACGACTTCCTCGATCTCTAGGTTGGATAGCTCAGTCACGATCATGAAGAAGATGATCAACAGGAAGACGATGTCGATCATGGGCGTCATGTCCATGTCGACGTGGGCGTCCTGCTTCACATACTTGTGCATCTCCATAGGATGCTCCTCTCCGGTCGTGCTTCTCAGCTACCCACTAGCGGTTTTCGTGGGAGTCGAATCGCTCCATGAGCTCCGTCGCAATGTTGCCGACCTCGACGATCGAGTTCGTCACGCGGTTTCGGAACACGAAGTAGGCGACGGTCATCGGAATAGCCACGATCAGACCCATACAGGTCGTCATGAGTGCCTGCGAGATACCACCTGCCAGCTCAGCTGGCTTCGGCGACGTCTTGCTGGTTGCGATCACGTTGAATGCCGCCACCATTCCGGTCACCGTACCGAGTAGTCCGAGCATCGGCGCGACGCTGGCAATCAGCGACAGGTAGCCGATCTTCTGGTGGAGCTTGGCGGCCTCTTGGTCGCCGGACTCCTCCATGCCGGTCTCGACTTCGTGATACGGGCGGTCGATCTTCGGCAGGCCCGCTGCGAGCACCGACGACAGGAACGATGGGTTCCCTTCGACGACCTCGAGGGCCGCGTCGTAGTCCTCTTCTTCAAACAGGCTCTCGACGTGGCCGAGGAGCTCGGGGGGCACGAGGACGTCGCGACGCATTTGCATCGCAAACGTAATGATCAACGACACGCCAGCAATGGAGAGCGCGATGATCAAGATACCAATGACCCCTGCTGCTTTGATGTTGTCGAGGAGCGTGATCTCCTTGACCACGTCATCCTGCGCCAACGCCGGAGTTGCTACTGCCAGCGACAGTAGCAACACGACGAGTCCACCGAGGATGAACTGAGGGTTGCGCCAGAAAACGGTCACCGAAGTTCTCTCTTTCGTCCCTATTTCTTACTCCAAGAGGAGTTCGGGTACGACTGACCCAACTCTTCCCGCAGGCTTGCAGCCTGTGTATCCAAGCCTAGCTCTTTACTGACTTCCGCCGCTTTGTACAGCGATTCTGCGCCGAGCTCCGTCCCTTGAGTGGCCGTAGCCTCCGCTCGGAGGTACCGGACCAACGCCCATTCCAGGTTCTCTTTCCCCTTCATGCCGCGTTCGGCGTCTCCCCAGATCAGGAACGCCTCGACGATCAGGTCGTTGAAACGCACGGTCGCGGTTTCCGGGTTGCGACCCCGGTCCGACGTCCACGGCAGCAGCTTGCTGCGCACCGTGTCGGCCGCGCCTTTGAACTGCTCCTGGCCTAGCTGTGCCCGGGCGTAGCCGAGGGTCGCCTCGGCCTTCAGCTCGGCGTCGCCGGCGCTCGACATGAGCCGCTTGTACTCGTCACGCGCGGCGCTGGCGTCTCCTTGGGCCAACTTGACCCGCGCGCCGCCGAGGCCAGCCCGCACTTTCCAGCGCTTGCCGTACCCCTGCAAGGAGTCGTAGGCGGTCTTCGCCTTGTCATACTGCTTACTGTCGATGTAGGCCTTGCCGAGCAAGTTCGTGCAGTGCGGGAGGTAGAAGCTGAACTTCTTGGCCGCCTTCAGCTGATCGACCGAGCTCTTCAGTGCCGTCACCGCCGGAGCCAGCTGCGATGGGTCGGCCTTGGCGTACTCGACGTACGCCAACCCCAGCAGGTAATGCCCGAAGCCGTCAGACGCCTTGCGGACCTGCTCCCCTTCGAATGACTTCAGTTTCGCGACGGCCTCTTTCGCTTTGCCGTTCTCGAGCAGGCCTTTGCCTTCGCGGGCGTGCGCTCGAATCGACCGCCACTGGATCGTCGCGATCTCATCGGCCTTCAGTGTTTGTGTGACGGAGATCCCTGGGAGCTTGTACTTGACCTGCTCAAAGGATGCTTCGTTGATCGCGGCCTTCGAGACCACGCTGCCACCAACCTTGTAGATCTCGTCTGCGGCCGCGACTCCTCCGAAGAGGAATGCTGCTGCGCCGAGCAGGGTGGCGAGTCGGAGTTGAATCGTCATTGGTTTCACTTTCTTACTTCTTCTCGCACTCGGCCTGGATACGCTCGAAGTTGGCTTTGAGATCTGCGGGCATCTTGTCCAGCGATCCCATCCCCGAGAACATCTTCACGGTCTTAATGACTCGTTCCCATTCCTTCTGCGCTTTGTAGATCTTCAGCAGGCTGTACTCCGACTCCCAGTAGGAGCGGACGAGTTCCGCCGGGGCACCGGGCGACAGCGCGATGCGCTGCAACAAGCCGGTGGCCTTCTTCGTATCTTTCGCGGCGTCCTCCAATAGCTCGGCTTTCGGACTCCCCTTGTACAACTCGAGCCGCGCTGTTGCGCGCAGCTGGTAGACGAGGTGACCGTCCGGCACGGTGCCGGCTGCAATGTCGGGATCGGCGGCTTCCAGCCCTTTGAGAAGGGCGACGCACTCTTTGTACTCGCCGCTCGCAAGCTGCACTTTGGCCAGCAGCATCTTCACGGCGAAGCTCAAGCTCACGTCGTCGGCTGTCACCTGCTGCTCGGCGCGCTCGAGAATGGACTTCGCTTCTGCAACCTTGCCGCCGTCGACGAGAGCCTTCCCGAAGAACAGCAGCGAGTTCGGCGCCATCTTGTCGAGTCCGGCATCCTTGTGGCCGATGTAGAACGACGCGAGCTCTGCTGCCTGCTTCTTGTCAGCGGGTGAGCCGAGTTCGAGATGCAGCTGGATCAGGTCCACCGCCAACGACAGCGTGAACACCGAGTCAGCGAACTCACTCTTCATGATCGCGAAGATCTCGTCGGCTTTGTCGCCGTTCTTCTCGGAAATCAGGATCGTGATCCACAGGTGCAGCGCCTGCTCACGGCCGTCGTTCTCGCGGATCGTCTTGAGCCTCTCGAGGCGCTCGAGTGCTTTCGCCGGGTCGCGCACCGTTTCGTCCCAAAACAGGGACGCAGCTGTGAAGATCACGAACGTTTGCGACGAAGCGGCTTTCGCATCCGCTTCCAGTGCATCGAGCTCTTTGACTGCGTCCTTCAGGCCACCTTCTGCATCGCCGCTGGCCTTGCGCTCGAGAAACAATGCGCGGGCCGAACGGGCGGCCAGGTCGACGTAGCCGGGGAACAACTTCCCGTGCTTGTCTTCCCGTGGAATCTGCTGATAGACCCGGCGGGCGCCGCGGTAGTCCCCTTTTTGCTCGAGTTCGAGACCTTCCTTCTCGGCCACGATCTTTTGCACGCGCAGGTCCGCGTGGGCCACCATGACTCCCTCGGCGATCTGCTTCAGCGGTTCCCAAGCAGATGTCTTGGTATCGCTGCTGCCGTCGAGCTTGCCGAGGATCGAGTAGGCGTTCTGCGACGCACGCGCCGCAATGACGCGGTCGGCATCGGAGGCACCCGAGCCCCCGAAACTGCGGTAGGCTTCGTGAATCGCGTGGAAGCTGGCTGCTGCTTGCGGCAGCGATCCGGCCTGATAGTAAGTCTGCCCGATCCGGTCCAGCAGGCTTGCACACTTCGCGCGCGCTTCGCGCCCGTCGCGCAGGCCGGCAATGCGCAGCGCGCGCTTGAACGCGAAGTTCGCCGCGCGATAGTTACCGTCGACTTGATGGCCGATCCCGGCGTACTCGTAAATGATGGCCGGCAGCAGACCACAGCCGGAATCGATCAGCCGGGCCGCACCGCGCGCGACTTTCAGGCGGTATGGGGGCACTTCCCCCGGGGCCAGCTCGCGCTCGCCATGCTCGGCAATCAGCTTCAAGAACAGTTCAACCCCGGAGTCGTCATCGGCGGCTGCGCAGCGCGCGATCGCTTCTTCGATGTTGGCGTCGATGACGAACGTCACCAGTTTCGGATCTTGGATCGCTTTTTCGAGTTCGACTGGATCGTCTTTGTTCGCCGCAACTCGCTCGAATACTTTCAGCGCTTGGTCCATTTGGCCGACGCCGTTCCACGCCTGCGCTGTGCCGGTGATGGCTTGGAGCCGCAGCCAGCGCAGGAAATAGATCACTGGCTCCGGGAACGGCGGCGCAGATGGCGGTGACATTTCGACGAGGAGGTCGAACTCTTCGGCAGCTTCCTCGGTCTTGCCGAGACGGGCCAAGGCTTCGGACTTCCACAGCTGACACTCGCACTGCATCGCGAAGTTCTGCCAGCGATCGTCGACGAATGCCGTGGCCCAGGCCAGAACCTTCTCCCACGAGGCCTTCGAGTCGGCGCTGCCTTGGGGCATCAGGCGCGCCCAAACCCGCGACGCCTGCACGCGATAGTGTTCCCACGTATCGCGCAGCTGTACCTGTTGCTCTGCTTCGTTGCTGCTCTTGACGCGATCGTTGGCCTTGACGATGCCGGTCTCGAGCTTCTGTGTTAGCTCGTCCCACATGCGATCGCGCTCGGCAAACAGTGCCTTGCGGTTGCTGGCGTTGCCTTCGAGAACGGCCGCTTGGTGCTTCTCGATGATCTTCAGCAGCGCGGCCTTCATCAGCTCGATCGTGCCTGCTTGGGCCCGAGGGTGACTTGGGCAGCGGCGCTGCAGCTTCTTGATCTCTTCGGAATAGGCGTCTGCGTTCGCTTCCGCCTTGTAGCAGTCAGCGCGGAAGAACAGCAGGTCACACTCGGCCGAGGCGCCGGTGTCGAGGCGCTTGTCGATCCACTTGCGCGCGAGGTCGGTATGGCCCCAGCGGAAGATGATCCGCTTCAGGAAGTCCTTCTCGCGCTCCGTCAGCGATCCATCGCCCAGCGGCTTGTCCGCGAAGCTGGGGGTCAGGAACAGCAGTAGTAGCGCTAGCACGGCGAGGCTTCGCACGCGCAGGCTGCGCCCTTGGAACGCGGTCCATTCCGTCCGCACCCACATGCTGCTGATATGGGTCACCCAGCCAACTTGGGCTGTGATCCCGAGGCGTCCACCGCGTGTTGGCGTTGGGTCGTACCCGTTGTCGGGCAGAATGCCGCCATCCTCAGGGGGTGTTGTCGGTCGGTTCTCTTGCATCACCGTTCGCTCACTCTTTCCGCGTGCGTTGGCTCCGTTAGCCGCGATCAGCGACGAGCCGATGCCCCAACACGCTCACCGGTTGCGTTCGGCGGGCTACAGGGATCGCACCGCTGGCCAAAAGGGACCGCCAGTCGTAGAGGGGAAGCGATGATACGGCCCGATCGCAAGGCGACGACGGATCGTCGCTTGCGCGCAGCCAATCTCAAAGCCGATCCCCTGAACTATCGGCGTCCAGCATGTTCGTGCGGTCTCCGAGGAGACCTCTCCGGCTCCAGCCCTCCCAAGTCGTCGGTCGCACCCAACAATAGCGACCGGTGCCTTGGTTCCCGACACGTCGCAAACCGACGCCGAGGTACTCGATCCGGTTCCGCGGTGCCCGAAGGAGGCGCCGCGGCCCGCTCCAGCGGAGACTCCGTAAAGAGTCTCATGGGCGGGATACTCACCCTTCATAGCAACGAAGCGAACGGCTGGGGTGTTCCCGCTCTTGCGAAAACGCCCCAGTGTCGCCTAGTTGAACTGCTTCTTCTCTTCGTCGCGGATCACAGTGATCTTCGCGTTGATCAGGACGAACAGGTTCGACGTCAGACGCGACTGCCCCTTGCGACCAAACAGCAGGTCGAAGCCAGGAAGACGCGAGATGATCGGGATACCAACGCGCTGATCTTGCAGGATCGTACGCTTGAGTCCTCCGACCAGTACCGTACCGCCGTCCGGAATCGTCAGTGTAGTCTTGATCTTCGTTACCGAGAGCACCGGCAGCTCGACCTGCAAGTTCGTCAGGCCCAGCGTCAGGTTGCGGAAGCGCGACGGCAGCTGGGTCGCCAGCGTCGGCTGCAGCTCCAGGATCACGTACTTGCGGTCGTGGCTGACCGTTGGACGAATTTCGAGGATCGAGCCGGCGTTCAGGATACCGATCACCGGGTTGATGACCGGGATCACACCCGTCTGGTTGACTTCGGCGTCCTTGACGTACGCCGACTGCGCCACGACGAGCGAGTGCGCGGTCTGGGTGTTGAACGCCGTGACGCGGATCCCGCGCAGGCTGCGGAACTCTTGCGTCTTCTGGGTCGCCTCCAAGATGGCTTCGAGCATGAACGTGTCGAGCACGTTGTACTGGAACGCAAAGCCGCCCGCCGGGCCGATCTGGAACGGCGCGACCGAGCTACCCAACGGCAGCGAGAACTCGTTGTAGACGGCGGCGCGAGCGTTGAACTGCCCTTGCGCATCCACGAACTCGTAACCCGGAGCGATCTGGGTACCGGCGCCATCGACGTCGGCGATCGGGTTCGGCAGGTTCGAGTTGAACGGGTTCCCCATGTCGATCCCGATCTGCTCCAGGAAGTTGTTCTGGAGATCGAGGAAGCGACTCTCGACGGTGACCATGATCCCCGTCGACTTGCGCAACGACGTCAGCAAGCGCTGAATCTTCTGGTGGTTCTCGAGCGTCGTACGGGCGACCAGCTTACCGCCCTGGATCTTGACGCTCTCTGAATCGCTGGCGTCGTCTTCTGGCCAGAGGAACTTCTCGAGGAGTTCCTGCAGGACTTCGGACTCGATCGCGGTCTTGCCGCCTTCGTCGTCTTCACCGAGGACGAAACCGCCACCACCACCGCCACCGCCGGAGTCCTCCGTCGTCTCATCTTCGAGAGCGAGGCGCGGAGCTTTGAAGTCCGGGTGGCTGGTCGTGATATCGGACACTTCGTAGAACTCGAGGTGCAGGTCTTCGGCGATCGAATCGACCGGACCGATGACAACGGCACTGTTCTTGATCAGGTAGCCGAATGGCGGGTCGCGACCTTCGAGGACCAGGCGCAGGATGTTCTTCAGCGGCAGTTCTTTGACTTCTGCCAGGCGCACCGGGTCATCGTTGTCTTCGAGCGCTTCGATCGCCTCGCGGGTCAGCACGAAGTTGATGCCCGAGATGCGCTGCAGCGTGTCGATAACTTCTTCGAACGGCACTTCCGGGAACTCGATCGTCAGCGCCTGGGTCTCCAGCTTCGCCTTGATCTCGCGCTCGGTCGACGTTTCCGATCCGAGGATCCGGTCTTGCAGCGACACGGTCTTGCGGCTGATCCGGTTCCAATGCTCGCGGCTCGGGAAGTTGAAGATGTCTTGGTACGGGATCTCGGTCTCGTACTGCGCCAGGAACGTGCGCTCCCATTCGGTCTCCGTGCGGATCGCCGTGGCTTGCACACGGTAGAGGTGGCGCAGCTCTTGCGAGCGAGCCAGCAGTGCACGCGCCTTCTTGTTGCCACCGTCGTTCTCGAGGACCTGCTCGAGAAGGTGTTCGGCACCCTCGTAGTCCTTGTCGGCGAACGATTGCTCGGCCTTGCGCATGAGGTTCTTCACGCGGTTCTGCTGGAAGCGGAGGCTGCGATCGCGTTCGGCTTCGGCCTGCTCGACAGCGCGGCTCTCTTCTTCGCGGCGCATCGCGTTCTCTTGCTCACGGGCGCGATCGGTCGCGGTCGCCTTGCGCCCCTGTGCTTCGGAGCGCAGCTGAGACAGGTCTTCGTTGAAGTGGAACCACTCGATCTGCTCGAGGACCTGGTCGAAGATCTTGATCGCGGTGTCGTAGTTGCCGTCTTCCATCTGACGGATACCGTCAGTGAA
Source organism: Planctomycetota bacterium (assembly GCA_039028735.1). Lineage (GTDB taxonomy): Bacteria > Planctomycetota > UBA8108 > UBA1146 > JAJFFE01 > JBCCHQ01. The sequence continues at coordinate 23,829 of JBCCHQ010000022.1, forward strand.
CAGGCGCTGCAGCTCGACTTTGGCTTGTTGGCGTCGCACCTTCTCACGCTCGAGCTCTTCGCGCGTGAAGTCACGCAGCTCACCGCTGCGGTCGCCCAGTACGAAGTGCACTTGGTCGAGCAAGCGGCGTGCTTCTTGGTTGTCCGGGTCGAGACGCAAAGCCTCCTGCAGCTTGCCTTCCGCGTCGAGGTAGCGCAGCTCGTTCATCAGCTTGCGTGCCGCGTCCGACGCGAAGCGTGACGCAGCGGCACGTTCTTGCCCCTGCAGCGTCATCTCGCGGATCAGGTCGTTGGCCTGGTCCTGGAGCGGTGCCGGCACGGGGTTGCCCGCGGCGGCTGGAACAAAGTCACTGTTCGCTTGCGTACCGGCTTGCGCCGCCACGTCAGCGTTTCGCATCTCGTTCGGGGCGGAGGCGTTTTCAGAGGCTCGTGGTGCGCTTTGGCAACCGAACCCCATCAGCAACGCTCCCGACAACGTCAGGAACAAGACCCTGTTCATCATCCCTACTCCTTGCTGCTTCGTGCGCCGAGACGCTCCCGGGCGGTGGTTCTCACTTCAATGAACACGAGGGCACCGCCGCGCGTATTCTGTGTCTGCTTCGTGCCGACAGGTCGGCTCTACTCCGAAATGGCGCGGAGCGCCGCTTTGCAACCTGCGGCAGGCTGCTGGACAGGAGCTCCGCTGGTGACCATCCCACCCGAGTTTTGTCACAGTTTAGTCAGCCAGGGTTGCGCACCTTGCCGCCTTTGTCGGGACGGAAAGGTCTGCGAGGCCGTGGCTTGCGTGATTGGCGGCCGCTGAGGCGCGCTGCGACGACCTACCCGTCGCCCCCAAAGAGGTCATCATCGTCGTCGTCTGTGGGCTCGGAATCGCCGGCGCCGTCCCCAGCGCCCATGTCTCCCGTGCCCTCGTCCATCCCGTCTCCCATGTCCTCTTCCTCGTCGGCACAGCCGGCGGGGTTCTCCCACGGAGTCGATTCCATCGGCGGCGCCTTGGCGCCGGCCCAAAGCTCTCTCTTGCTGGCGCGGAAATTGTCCGGGTCGCGCAGCGTCACCAGCAGGCCTTGCTTGCCGTCTGGCTGCTTCTTCTTCTTGATCCCCTCGAGGCGCAGCTTGGTGTCGAAGACCGTCTTGCCGTCGGTCTTCCAGTTCTGCCCCTTGTCGGGGTTCGCTTCGTAGACCGTCTGCTGCTTACGCTGAATGCGTCCCTTGCTGTAGTCCCAGTAGAGCCAGACCAGGTTCGCGTTGCCGGGGCGGAAGCCGGCGTTGCCGAAATCGGCAGCCTGAGCGCTGCTGCAGCGCAGGTACTCATCGAGTGGCACCAACACCAGGTCCGACTCTTCGCTGGTCAGTTCCTTCGCGCTAGGACTCAGCGCTACCGAGGTCGCGGATTCGGCCGTGGAGCGAATGCGAAACTTGTACTGGGTGCCCAGCGTCAGGTTGTCGAGCACGAACTCGTGCTCTTCCCCCGGCACGGCGACCTGTTCGCCCATGACTTCCCAGTCACCGCCCTCGGCCATCCCCTCGAGATAGATCATGCCGTTCTTGATGTGCTCGGAATCACCGGTCAGTCCGCCGACTTTGACAATCGACCGCTTCAGGTCATTGTCGCGCATCGATTCTACGCGACAGATCCGTGGCGACTTGTGCGTCGCCGCGATACGAATGACCTCCTCCTTGAGCTCAACTCGGGTTGGCTTGCGGTAGAACGACCACTCTGCGAAACCGGCGCCTTCTGCGCTCGGTAGCTGCGCTTCCAGCTCGGCGCGCAGATCGTCGGCACGCTGCGGTTTGACTTCTTGACTGGCCGCGACACCTTCAATGTCCTTGAGGAGTTCATTTACTTCCGCAGTCGCGCCCCCCTCGCCGGCCATGAAGGCGAGTGCGCACAGTCCGATCACAATCAAGCCGACCACTACGTAGGCGATCTTGTCGATGTTCTGCATGCTTCTAGCCTTCCTCTTCTTCGTCGGCCGCCTTCGGCTTCTCGTACGTGAAGTCGAGTGCGTGCAAGATGAGTTTGACGCGGACCGCGGGCTCTTCGAGTGGCGGTGGTTCGAAGGCTGCGCCGCTCTGGGTAGCCGTCTGCACGAGATCCATGATCAGTCTGCCTTTGGCTTTCGCGACCGTCAGCTCGGCCACTTCCAGCAGCACGTTCTCGTTCGCGAGCAGGCTGCTCAACAACGTCGGCACGTTCTTCGGCGGCAGGTCTGCTTGCACCTCCCACTCGCGTCGTGAGAAGTATGGATCCGCTTCCAGCGCAGTCAGCCCCTTGAGCTTGTCGTCGCGAATTGAGTCGGTCAGTGAACCGTCAGCGGCAATGACGGCTTTCACGATCGTTTGGAACGTCGTCCAACGCGTTTGATTCTCATCGAGATCGTTGCCGGTCGTGAACTTCAGCTCTTGCGAGTCGCGGCCCGACTTCTCGTAGTCCTCGCGCAGCAAACTCAGGAGGTCTTGCTGCTTCGTGCCCCACTCTTCGGCGTTAGGACGCCGGGAGCCGCCAGTGATGTACTCGTGGTACTTCTCCTTGCGGCTCTCGAAGAAGCCCAGCGCGGAATCGTACTCAGCGCTGTAATCCTCGCGGTACTTCTCCACGGCCTCTCGCAGCTCGTCCGAAGGAAAATCTTCGGGCTTCTTCTTCGAGAGTTTCTTGAGCTTGCTGATCGTCTTCTTCGCGTCTTCTTGCTTGGCGTCGAGCTCTTGCCAGCGGCTCCACCCCAAGAAGAACATCGCAGCCAGCCAAGCGACGACGATCACGCCGATAATGATTCCGAAGGTTTGCGTCTTCATGCTGCCTACTCCTCGTCCTCGTCGGTGGGCTTGTCTTGCGTCGGGATCGAGGATGGATCCTGTAGCGTGAAGCTGTACTGGAAGGGCTGGAAGACGCTGTCTTGCGTCTTCTGCGACCCTTTGATTCGCGTGCGGTCGCGGAAGTCCTCGGGCTGCGCGTAGATGGTCTCGACGGCTTCTCCGGGCGGCACGCCGGTGACCCATGAGGGTTCGGAGAACGCCGCCTTGGCGCCGAACTCGGCCGCGATCGCCGCCTCGAGCGGCTTGACCAGTTGCGCGCGAATGAAGTCCTGATTCTGCTGCTGATTGTCGCGTTTCGTGATCACGCCACGCAGCGTCACGCGGTAGCCGATCACGGCGTTTGCGAGGCCTGCTTTGCGTCCCTTGAGGGTGACGTCGCCCCCTTTGGCGTCGCGCGCCACCATGTCGACGTCGTAAGACGTCAGCCACAGCTTGCCGTCATTGAGTGTGCTCTGGGCGTCCTCGACTTCAGTCTTGCGAAATTCGTCTGGCTCGAGCTGTTGCGTCGGCACGACTTTGCCGCCGTCGAGGTCGGCGCAGACGGCCGTTAGCGTCGCCAGGGTCTTTTGCGCATAGACGCGGTGCGCGGCAGCGAGGCGCAGTGCTTCCCAGTCCGCGGCTACTTTGGCCTGGTCGGCGCGCGCAGACTTGATCGCCCGATCGTTCTTGATCCATGGGTCGGCCTGCTTGGCTTCTTCGATCGCGCGGTTCGCTTCTTCGACCTTACCGCCGAACAGTACGAACCAGACGATCGGCACAATGAACAGGCCGAGGCACGCGAAGATCACCTGCTTCTGCTTGCGCTGGAACTCCAGCGCTTCTTGCTGTTCGCGCGGCATCAAGTTGACGTCGGCTTCACCTTCGCCCAATCCCTGGATCGCGTTGCCAACGGCAGACGCAAAGGACGGGAAGTCGCGCTGCAGTAGCGAGACGTTGGATTCGCGGTTGACGCGAATCCGTGACAGTTTCTTGGCGACGTGCACGCGGAAGCGCAGTTGCTCCTGCAGGAACTTCTGGATCCCCAGCACCTTGGCCGAGTTGCCGAACAGGAAGACGTCTTCGAACTTCACGTCGCCTGCCTGCGACTTGTAGAAGCCAACCGAGCGGTGAATCTCGTTGACGAGTTCCTTCAAGATCGGCTGGATCGCCGTGAAGACCTTGACCGCGTGCTCGGTCTTCGCGGCCGTCGTCTTCAAGCGCTCCGCTTCGTCGAAGGGGAGCTTGAACTTGTCCATCAGCGCTTGCGTGATGTCGTTGCCGGCGATCGGCAGGTTGCGGATCCAGAAGCGCTTGCCGTCGACGACGACGAGATCGGTATGGTCGGAGCCGATGTCGATGACGACCGAGGGGCGTTGCGGGCGCAGATCGTAGACGACGTAGTTCAACAGCCCCAGATAGCCAACCGAGATCATGTCCAGCGGCATCCCGGCGCTCTCGTAGTCGAGCATGAAGTCGGAGACGACTTCCTTGCGCACGGCGAAGATGCCGACTTCCGCTTCCGGGGCGCCGTCTTGTTCGCACAGATGGTAGTCCCAAACGACCTCGTCGATCGGGAATGGAATCTGCTGCTGCGCCTCGTACCCAACCATCTCCTCGAGCTTCTTCGGATCGACGGGGGGCAGTTGGATGAATCGAGAAAATGCCGAGTGTCCCGGGTGCGACGCGACGATCGGGCAGTTGATCGTGTTACGGGAAGCGAAGGTCTCGAGCGCTTCCTTCGCATGCTGGAGGGAGTTCACTCCCCCCTCGTCGACTGGGTAGTCGATCTTGTCGACTGCCAGGATCTCGAGGCTGTTGCGCTCTCGCTGAAGCTTGACCGCTTTCAGAGAGGACTTCCCGACGTCGACACTCCATACCGTCTGGAACCCAACCATCAGGTTACTCTCCTATTACTACGTCGCTGTGAGACGTCACCGGGCGCTGGTTGCTGCAGAGCGGTGAGCGCTCTTGCCTCCCGTTGAATTCGCGGTAGAACCCGCGTGGCTCGTACCACCAGTCTATCCCTCGCTCTGGCCAATACTTGGCAAACTACGAAAAGATTGCTGCTTTTTGCGCGGGTTTGCAGGGGCGACGAACGTCTTCTTTGGATGGACATCTGCGCTGCGGGCGCTGTCAACGCTACGCGCTCGCCGTTGCGGTGTGCCTACCCAAGACGCACCCTGGCGTTGTCGTTCTTGCGCGGTCGTTACTGCGCTGGCGTTGTTGCGCGGTTCGTGACACGGCTTGTTCGTCGTCGAAGAAAGCGGCGCGCGCTCTCCTCTGAAGACGGTCAGGCCAACGACACCCAGTCCATCCAACCCGTCCGCGGAACCTTGCCCCCCACCATCGCGGTGGCGAGCGACGGCTCACCCTAACCCTAGCTACCCCGAACTTGCTTCACTTGCTTCCCGACGGACGGGTCGCCCCAGCCGTCGAAGGGTCTGGAGTATAGGCTTGGAGCCCCCTTTGTCAACAGCGCCAAGGGGGCATCTAGGCTAGGGTTACCCCCCTCAGCGACCGGTGACGGGGGTCAGATCGAGGGCCCGGATCACCATCTGGAGGTCTTGCCATACCTTCTTCTTCTCGGCGGGGTTGCGAAGGAGATAGGCCGGATGATACGTCGCTACGACCGGGATTCCGCGGTACTCGTGGGTCCGCCCGCGCAGCCGTCCCAGGAATTCTGTCGTATCCAGCAGGTAGTTTGCGGCGGGCTTCCCCAATGCCACGATCATCTCTGGCGCGATCAGGTCGATCTGGCGCTCGAGATACGGCGTGCAGCTGCCGACTTCCTGGGGTTGTGGATCGCGGTTGCCGGGAGGGCGACACTTCAGCACGTTGGCGATGTAGACGTCCTCGCGGCGCAGCCCGAGTGCGACAATGATCTTGTCGAGCAGTTGCCCTGCCTTGCCGACGAAGGGCTCTCCCTGGGCATCCTCATCGCGGCCGGGGGCTTCGCCGACGAACATCAGCCGGGCCGCCGGGTTGCCGACGCCGAACACCGTTTGCGTGCGAGTCTTCGCCAACGCACAGCGCTCGCAACTCGCGACTTCGGTCTCGCACGCTGCAAGTGCTTCGGTCTCGCCAGGCTTGGCAGAAGTTTCGAGCGCAACGGCGGGTGGTCTTAGCCCCGCTGGAGTGTGCCCCGACGGCGTCAATGCAGTGGGCCCCGGCGCTGGCGCAGGCGCACCGTCGCCGGCACTCTCCGGCAGTCTCTCTTCTGTCTTGTCCACTGCCGGGACGAAACGGACTCGCTGGATCCCCCAACTCGCCAACGCTTCTAGATGCGCCGTCACGGTTCTGTCGGCGGCGGACCGCTGGGTCATGGTCGCTCCCAGCTGCCGAGCAGAGGTGTCTCACTGGCGTCGTCGATGCGCACGCGGCACTCGTGATTGCGCAGGTTCGCAGTCTCCGCGGCGGCCGCGAAACGTACTCGCCAGCCCTCACGCGAAAGCCCGGAAGCCCAGCCATCTTTGTGCGATTCGACGAGGACATCGAGCTGCGACCCGGCGACACCGGTGCGAGCTTGTCGTGCCAGCTGCGCCTCGACCTCTCGGGCACGTCGCATGCGCTCTTCCTTGACGCTGGGCGCCAAGTGTCCCGGCAGTTGCGCGGCGCGTGTCTTCGGGCGTGCGCTGTACGGAAACAAGTGCATGCTTGCAAACGCGGCACGGCGGCAAGTGGCCAAGCTCTCTTCGAACTCAGCCTCCGTCTCCCCCGGGAACCCGATCATGAGGTCGGTGCTTACGAACGCATCGGGGAGTTGCTCGCGGACGCGATCGATCGTCGCCATGTACTCGGCAACGGAGTAGTCCCGCCGCATCCGCTGCAGCACCGCGTCGCTGCCAGACTGCAGCGGGATATGAAAGAAACGGCAGAAGGTCGGGTCTTCGCGAAACAGCGCGACGAATTCATCGCTGAATGCGCCCTCGCCGATCGAACTGAGGCGGATTCGCTCGATGCCGTCGACGCGCCGCAACTCGTCCAGCAGTCCGGTCAACGAGCCGCGGCCGCGGTCCGTGGCCGTTAGATCACGCCCGTAGCGCGATAGGTGGATCCCGGTGAGGACCAATTCGCGATGGCCTGAATCTGCTAGCTCTTGGGCTTCCTCGACAACGGCACGCCAAGGGCGGCTCGTCGATCGGCCTCGCATGTGCGGGATGACGCAGTAGCTGCAGAATTCGTCGCAGCCGTCGTGGATCTTCAGGAAAGCCCGCGTACGGGCCACGAACCGTCGCGTGCGCAAGTCGACGAGGTTCCAGCCGCGACGCCCTTTGCGGCGCTGCCTTTCGGCCCCTTGCAGGAGCGCGGGGATCTGGTCCTTCTCTTCGTTGCCGATCACGTGCACGACGCCGGGGATCGCAGCCAGCGCGGTGCGATCCTCATCGGTCATGCACCCGGTGACGACGATCGTCGCCTCCGGGTTGCGGCGTGCCAGGCGACGCACGGCGGCCGTCGACTTCTCGCCAGCATTGCCGGTGACCGTGCACGAATTGATCACGTAGAGGTCGGCGCTGTCATTGGGCGCGACTTCGCGGTAGCCAAGGTCGAGGACCGAGTCCCGCAACGCTTCGGTGTCGTAGTAGTTGATCTTGCAGCCAAACGTCAGGAACGCGCAGGTGCCGGCTTCTGTGTCTGGCGACGTCTTCGTCTCGAGCATGGGCGCAGTATAGAGCCTGCGTCCGCCGCCGAACACGGGAACAGCAAAAACTCACCGACAGTCCACTGCTGCTAGCTGGTTTGAAGGGCTGCTGTCACGGCTGCGATGACGCGATCCTGATCGGCGTCAGTCAGTGCTGGATAGATCGGCAGGCTGAGGGCCCGCGCTTGGACGCTGGCGGTCCCTGGGTAGTGTTCGTCTTCAAGCTGCAGGTACTCGTGCAGAGGTCGAAACACGGGGCGTTTGGCTTCGATCTGAGCCTCCGCTAGTGCGTTTTGAAGGTGATCGCGACTCGCGGCGTCGCTGGCGAGGATGACGTAGCGGAAGTGATTGGGCTCGGTTCCGGCCGGCGCCTGTTGGCGCTCGATCCCTAGCGCGTCGAAGGCATCGTCATAACGCGCGGCCAGCTGCCGGCGTCGTAGCAGGAAGTCATCGAGGAACGGAAGTTGGGCGCGGGCCACCGACGCGGCCAAGTCGGGTAGCGGGTAGTTCCAGCAGGGGCGCCACGCCTCGCGGTTGTCGTAGCGTTGTCGGTCGCGGGCGTCTTCGGCCAGTGCCCGATTGGCTGTCAACACCATGCCGCCCTGGCCAGAGGACAGCATCTTGGTCGCGTAGAAGGAAAACGTGCTGCACTCTCCCCAGGCGCCGACATCGCGGGGTCCGTCGATACCGGCAACGCGAGATCCCAGCGCCATCGCGCAATCTTCGATCACCGGAGCGGTAAGCCTCCAGCCGTCGGTGTCCACGGGGACCCCCATCATGTGGGGAGCGATGACCGCGCGAATCATCGTCGGATCGCCGACCTCGCGTTGGATCGCGGCCAGGACGGTTGCCGCATTCAGGTTGAACGTGCGCGGATCGATGTCTGCGACGATTGGCTCCGCCCGGACGGCCGCGAGCGCATGCAACAAAGAGGCGCAGACGTAGCTGGGCACAACGACACGGTGGCCAGACTCGACCCCCAGCGCCAACAACGCGATGTGCAGAGCTGCGAATCCACTTTGCACCGCGACGCCATCGCTGACGCCGACGCGCTCGGCCAAAGCCGACTCGAGCGCTTGCCGCTCTGCCCCACCTGCATGCTGCCCCGATGCGACGACGCGCGCGACTGCCTCTTCGATTCCCGGAACGATCGTGGGACGCGAGTGAGGAATCGCAGTCATGCGGTCTCTTCGAGGAAGCAAGATGACGTGTGGTCTTCACCAACGTTGAAGACCGGTGGCACCTCGCTGGAGCAGCGTTCCATAACTCGCGGGCAGCGCGTATGGAAGTGACAGCCTGGTGGCGGATTGATCGGTGTTGGGACGTCGCCCGACAAGATCGTGCGCTCTGACTTGCGGCGTGGGTCCGGTTCGGGCACCGCCGACAACAGGGCACTGGTGTACGGGTGACGAGGATTGTCGTACAGCTCCTTCGAGCCGGACTCTTCGACGATCTTGCCAAGGTACATGACAGCGACGCGATCGCTAATGTGCTCGACCACGGCGAGGTCGTGGGCGATGAACAGGTACGACAGGTCGAACTCGTCTTGGAGTTCGACCAGCAGATTGATGATCTGGGCCTGAATCGAGACGTCGAGGGCACTGACAGCCTCGTCGCAGACAATGAACTCCGGTTCGACAGACAGCGCCCGGGCGATACCGATGCGTTGTCGTTGTCCACCCGAGAACTCGTGCGGGTAGCGATGGATATGGTTCTTCGGGTCGAGTCCGCAGCGACCGAGGAGGTGTTCGACGCGCTCGCGCTGCTCAGCCTTCGTGCCCAGCTTGTGGATCTTGGGGCCCTCGCCAACGATATCGCCAACGGTCATGCGGGGGTTCAGCGACCCGTACGGGTCTTGGAAGATGATCTGCATCTTGCGACGCAGCTTGCGCAGGCGGTCGCCGTGGGTGCTGAAGACGTCCTCGCCGTTGAAAGTGACGCGTCCCGACGTGGGCTCGAGCAGCCTGAGCAGCGTGCGGCCAACCGTAGTCTTGCCGCAGCCTGACTCTCCGACGAGGCCGAGAGTCTCTTTCTTGCGCAACGTGAATGAGACGCCGTCGACGGCTTTGACGTGGCCGACAGTGCGTGAGAAGACTCCCTTGCGGATGGGGAAATACTTCACGAGGTCTTCCACGACCAAGAGCGGCTCGCCTGTGTTGGGGGTCGCGGTTGCTTTGTCTGCCACCTATTTAGGTCCTTCCGAGAGCGGGCGGACCGCTGCAAATTCTCCAATGTGGTGACACGCCGCGATGTGATCCTTCGCGACTTCGGCGAGTTCCGGCTCTTCGGCACGACAGCGGTCACTGGCGTGTGGACAGCGCGGCCAGAACTTGCAGCCGCTGGGAAACTCGAGTGGGTTTGGGACGTTGCCGGGGATGACCTCGAGCGATTCGCGCTCCTCCCCCATCTTCGGGAGGGAACGGAACAGGCCAGCTGTGTACGGGTGTTGCGGGCTGACAAAGAGATCGTTGACCGACGCGAACTCGACGACCTTGCCGGCGTACATCACGGAAACGTCGTGCGCCATCTCCGCGACGACGCCGAGGTCGTGCGTGATCAGGATGATTGACATCCCCAGGTCTTCTTGCAGCTCCCGTAAGAGATCGAGGATCTGCGCTTGAATTGTGACGTCCAGCGCGGTCGTCGGCTCATCGGCGATCAACAGCGACGGGTTGCAGGCAAGAGCCATCGCAATCATCACCCGCTGCTTCATCCCGCCCGACATCTGGTGCGGGAAGTCGTCGACCCGGGAACCTGGCGAAGGAATGCCGACGCGATCGAGTAAGTCGATCGTGCGTTGGCGAGCCTCTTGGCTGCTGAGTCCCTCGTGCAAGATCAGAGCTTCCGCGATCTGATCTCCGACGCGGTAGACGGGGTTCAAGCTGGTCATCGGCTCTTGGAAGATCACCGAGATCTCATTGCCCCGGATGGCGCGCATCTCCTTCGACGAGACCTTGGTCAGGTCCCGCCCTTTGAAGAAGATCTCCCCCGCCGCGATGCGCCCAGGAGGTTGCGGGATCAACTGTAGGATGCTCATTGCCGTTACCGACTTGCCACAGCCGGATTCGCCGACCACGCCTAGCGTCTTGCCGGGGGCAATGGAGTAGTTGACGCCATCGACGGCCTTCACGACTCCGTCGTCGGTATCGAAGTAGGTCCGCAAGTTGCGGATGTCGATGATCTTTTCGTCGGAGTTGTCGGTCTCGCTCGTCATCTCGTTGGGCTCGTCTCTCTCACGCTCCGGTCGGGATCCACGCGATGACTTCGATCTCCACTTCCGCACCGGCCGGCAGTGCCGAAACTCCGACGGTCGCGCGCGCAGGCGGATCGTTCGGAAAGAACTCAGCGTACACTTCGTTGAGTTCCTGAAAGCGTCCGAGGTCGGTCATGTAGATATTGGTCTTCACGATCGATGCGAGCGATCCTCCGGCTTCTTCTAGCACGGCGCTCAGGTTGCGCATCACTTGTCGCGTTTGGTCCGCTACTCCACCCCCCACCAGTTGCATCGATTGTGGGTCTAGCGCGATCTGCCCCGACGTGTGTACCCAGTCGCCGACTCGCACTGCCTGCGAGTACGGACCGATGGCTGCGGGGGCCGCAGAGGTAGCGACGACTTGCGGTACGACCTGCCGTTCTTCGGCCATGGAGTTCCTCTCGATCCTGAAGTGGCGGGAGTATAGCACCGGGCGCCGGCGGGGGGAACGGGGCCTGACCGGCTCCCGTAGATGATCTTGGGCACTTCGGCTGTAGCGTGCCAATGGAGCCGGGCGGATCACGGAAGCGAGGGCGCGATGGAGCTCCACAAGGGGCCCGGGGCGCCCGTCGAACTCGTCGACCAGGCCTGAAGTCGTGGGCGATGACGTGGTCGACACACGAGTCCTAGCTCGTGGCCGCCGGCAGGCTCTTGGCGATGCGGTCGGCGACGACCTCGGGGAGGAATGGTCGCACCTCACCACCGAAGCCCGCGACCTCGCGGATCCGGCTCGAGGTGATGTGGGCCAGTTCCGGACGCGTACACAGAAGCAACGTCTCGATCTCGCGGGGCGGCGCGGTCGGACCGTCGCGCAACAGCTGTCGGTTCGTGTCCGCCATCTGCGCTTCGGCTTCATAGTCACGACTCGACCGAGCCCCGCGCAGTAGGAAGCGAGCGTCCTCCTGGGCGGCCAAGTCGACGACGAGCCCTTCGAACGATACGACTCGCACTTTGGGAAGCGTTGCCGTGCAGATCTTGAGCAGGGCGAGACGTTCCTCGGCTGTGAGGGCGCACTGCTTGTCGCGATTGATCGCGACGGCCACGATCAGTTCGTCGACGAAGCGTGACCCACGCTCGATCAGGTCGAGATGGCCTCGATGCGGTGGGTCGAAGGTCCCGGCAAAGACGGCTCGAACAGCGTCAGCCATGTTGCGATTCTCCTTGGCGCATGCCCTCTGGTATGAGCCATCAAATGGTAAGCTTCTTCAGCGCCGAAGTCGAGCAACGCGCAGCGACAAGGGCCGTGCGTTTCCCAGGGACTAGTACGGGGTCCGTTGATCGCGCAAGCTGCCCTTGAGCGCGCGCCAGAACTCACGCGGTCCGAACCGCACCGAGAACTGGACGTGGTCCCCCTCCCCCTCGTCGATCTCGAGGGTCACCATCATCGCCCAACGATGGAAATTGCGGACGACCGAGTAGTACTGATCGATGACCTCTTCGCGGCGGAAGTCGTAGTTGTAGAACACGTCGAATGCGTAGCGGTCGCTGGGCTCCCAGACCCAGGAACCGTTCAGGGTGTGCCCCACGTGGCGGGTGTAGCGTGTCCCGATTCCAGCCGTCGTGTACGTTGGCGCATGCACGAAGCGCACGCCATGATGGAACTCGTCGAAGCGCGGTCCCGTCTCGACGTCGTATGCCAAGTCGATGTAGTAGGTGATCCCGGGAAACGCCTGCAGCAGCACCTCGCCGAAGATCGGGCCCCACAGGCGACCGCCGTTGTCGCGCGCAGCTTCGGGGAAGTGGTCGACCTGGAAGTCGACTTCAGCGAGCTTTGCGATCGAACGGGACCGGTCGGCATGCGCCGTCGGGTCACTTCCAGCGACTCGACCATACAAGTAGCTCCGTACCCCAAACGTGAACACTTCCATGCGGCGCACGTCCTCGGTCGAGTCATAACGAAACAGTGCGTCAGGATCCTTGCTGTTGTCGAACAACAAGCGGTAGCGGACCGTAGGGTCGATCACATGCCGAAGCGCGTCGTAGCGCCCCCAATCTCCAGGGAATACGCGCGATAGATGAACGCCCCATACGCCGCCGGTGGCTGCCGCGAAGCGATCGACGGTTGCCCGATCATTGAGGCCGTCATCCCAGCGCGTGACGCGAGTCTCAAAGAACGGGCGAATCTTGAACAGTTCGGAGCTACCGAAAGTTCGTGCGATCGTCGTTTGCAAATCGGCGCGACTGTTGCGGCGATTGTCGAGGCCTGTGGCGGTGTCTGGCTCGAAGTTCAGGACGGACGCGCGTCCCACGAGGTCGAGATCGATTCCAGCGCCGATCGGTTTCTCGACAACGAGCAACGACACCTCCGGCGTGCGCTCGACGACGTTCTGATAGCGCGACTCGCGGGTCTTGACGAGCAGATTCACGGAGCTCAGTTCCCCGAGCGGCTGGCGGAGGTACAGGATGTTCTCAGGTGGCTTTTGTGAGCGCGTTTCTGCCTCGAAGTACTCGTCCAAGAAGCCGCGGTCACTCTCCCGCGAATACTCGGCGTCGATCAGCATTCCCCAGGGCGTGCGAATCCTCTGGTGTGCATGAGTCCGCCCACGGTCCTCGGTTTCGGGCACCACATCGTTGGCGTCCTCGCCGCGATCCTCGATTCCGTAGTAGGTTGCCCGTCCGTAGATGTCGAAGCCGTGCGGAGTCTCATCCCAGCGGTTTGGTTTCGTGCCGTACTCGACTTCGCCGCCGTAACCAAGGCCGCGATCGCTGAGGTACTCCAAGCGGATCCCTAAGTCGATGGCCTTGCGCCAGGCTCTGGGCAGCAGCATCTGCCCACTCCACAAAGTCTCGACGCGTTGCCCGAAGCGCGACGAGTTCGAGTAGCGCGCCGAACGCAGCGGGAAGTACTCAGACCACGCGGTGTTCCAGTAGGCGCCGGGAAAGAACGGAATCGAAGCATCGAAAAAGTGCAGTGATGTCGTGTCGAGGTCGATCGTGTAGGCGTCTGTTGTCCCCTCTTCGGCATTGCCCGCAACCCGCTCGACCAGTGCGCTCGCTGCTTCGACCGACCAGTGTGGGTCACCGAAGTCGCACGTGGTGACGCTGACGCCAGTGGCCTGCAGTCGATCGAAATGCTCTCCCCGCAGCTCGTTGGCTGCGATGACCACGCGCCCGTGATTGTGTTCTGGAGCTTCGTAGCGCGATTCCGAAAGTTCCGACGTAACATCCGCGCCTCGGTGCTCGCCCGCAGCGTGATGGGTCGAATCATGATGAGTGGAATCATGATGAGTCGCCTCGTCGTGCGCGGCATCGTGGTGCGGATCGAAATCGATCGTGCTCGCGGCGCCTCCCCAGCGATCGCGGGCGGCGATGGCTTCCTCGCGGTCGAAGCTCGGAGGACGAGCGATGAAATCGAGGTCCGCCCGCAAACGTGCATGAGTGATCACGACTCGTTGCAAGCGTTGATCGTAGAACAGAGTTTCCGCCCGCACGCTCTGGCGATCACGCGCCAGAAGCACATTGCCGATGGCCACGACGCGGATCGCACTGGTGGTGGTGTCGGTGGCCGGGGTCAGAAAGACGCCGACGGCGTCTGCGTCGACGCGAAACTCGGTGGTCTCAATGAACGCATTGCCGAGACCATAGTACGCGTAGTTGCCGTCGTCGGTGGTCGCGAACTCGCTGTCAGCGGCGTTGAATCCCTTCAGCAGCTTCAGCAGCTCCGTTTCATCGGCAGCCGCGAGTCGGGGGGCCGAAGCGAGCCAGATGCTCACGGCGCAGAGACAGACGCCGACACGAAACGAGTTTTGAACGACTGAGCGCAACATCATCCCCCGCTAGATTCCCCCGGTCTATGAACGCCGGAATGGTAGCGAGGTCGTGCTGCGAGAGATAGGGGTGCCACAAATTCCGCGAGTGAGGCGCGGCTGGCGAAAGTCCAAATGAACGCAGCCACCGAGTGGGTGCCCTCCACTCGGCGGCCGCAAAAGTCGGTTCAAGATAGTGGTGTTCGCTGCCGCTTGGCTTAGCGCGAGCCTCCCATGGCCACGCGCGCCTGCAGCAGGAAGTTGATCATCAAGTTTTCGAGCGTAGCCTCATCCTTGCGGGAGTTCTGCTTCCCGAAGTGGGACAGAACATGCAAGACCGTGCCGCGCTTCGGGTGGAACACCACCGCGACTGCGGGGTCGCCACACGCCGCTTTCAGATCTTCGCTCGCGATCAACACGGTCGCCTTCTTCGACTTCACGTGGATCGCCGGGCTCTCTTTGTCGATCTTCCACTTGTGCTTCAGGAACTCGATCTCAACGTCTTCGAGCTCTTCGGTCGGGGTCGGATCGTCGCCGACGCCAGTGCGCCCCCCCGCGTCGTCTGTGTCGCCGGGGTCGTCCTCGATCGACGGATCGTACTCGACCTCTTCCTTCTCGATCGGCAGCCCATACTCGTCGAGCTCTTCATCGGAGTCGTCCCACTCGTAATCGTCGAACTTGATCGGCGGCACGAAGACGCCCCGCAGGAGCGGGTGCGACGTCTTGCCGCGGGCGGGGCGAATCGACACGGTATCGTCGTCGAGGTCCTCGCCAGCACGGAGGTACTCGGGGAAGATCATTTGCACGACTTCGACGAGCACCCAGTCTTCCGTGAACAGGAAGCCTCCGCGTTCGACGTAGGCCTTGATCTTCTCGAGTCCCGGCTCCTTCATCTTGCCGTCGAATTCGTCATGCGGTGCAGGACCCAGGCAGCGGTGCAGTCGATTGCCGGTGAATTCACCGGACTTGTGGCCTGGCGACTGGCAGAACTTGTTGAGCTGGTTGCAGTTCATGAAGATCGCGCGGTAGCGCGCGAGCGGTGGGCAATCGTCGGTGTACAGACGGTTCTTTCCCCAGACATCGGGGCGCAGGCCGATGCGCTCTAGCACATACTCGATGTGATCGAAGTTCGTGTCGTAACCGTTGCGAGCCGTTTCCCCTTTGATGACGAGGATCTTGCCCGCGAGGTCCTCGAGCTTCAAGAACTCACGAGCTCGAATCGGGTCGAGCGGTTGTGCTAGACCGGTGCGCGCGTCCTTGTCGGTGGCCTCATCGCGAATGACCTTCAGCCCCTTCTTACGGTGCTGCTGCCAATAGGCTTTCCAGACCAGGTAGTCGTCGCCGAGGGCCTGCTTCGTCAGCGCTTCCAGCGCGATCACAATGCGGTCCTTGAGTTCCGAGCGCTTCGAGGAGCTTGCGTTCTTGTCCAACTCCCCATAGATCGGCATCAAGATATCGACGGTGCGGCGATACGGCAGCATCGCTGCGAGGTCGACCGCCGCGAGCTTCAAATCGTCGGGCGCCTTCGACTCGAGCACCTTGCGGATCACGCGGTTCATGTACTTACTGCGGGACTTCGTCATCGCCATCATGACGTCGCGCGAAATCGACTTCTTCCGATACTGAATGACGAAGTCACCAATCTCGGAGAATGCGAGGCCGTGCTTGAAGGACGCGGCGCCGTCGAGCAGGTGCCAATAGCTGGTTTCGTCTTTGCCCGAAATCTGGTTCGCGGTATCGAGGATCACGCGGGTTGCGTCGCGACCAGGAATGCGGGCGAGCCTTTTCAGAGCTTCGCGCAGAGCAACTTCGTCACCGCCAGCGATCGCTTGGACGAGGAGCTTCTTCATCTCCTTGCCGGTCAGCCGCCCCTTCTTACTGTCGGCGGCAGCTGTTGACGCCAGCACTCCGACGACACTCGCCAGAAGCAGGGTTACCACAATCCGCGTGCGCATCGGGGCGCTCCTTCCTCGAGCCACAGTCGGTGCCAGATTCCCGCTAGGGGCTCCGACGACTGCCGGCCAAGTTCTCGAATCCGCTCCGTCTCAGGTGTGGGCTGATGACGGCGCATTTGGGCTCTACGCGACCACTACTACGAGCGCCAGACGGCGCTGTTGGCGGATTATAGGGCGCGATGGCTCGGAACGGGAGCAAAGTTACCCAGCTCAGACGGCCCCGAGGGGTGTCTGGCAGGGGCAGGAAGTGCCCCAAAAGGCCCCTACTTCTCGCTCAACAGCCGATCGACGACTCGGGCAGCCACCGCCAAATCTCGCTCCGTGGGGTCGATCTTGAACCATGCAACGTTGCCCTGGCGATCCAGGACAATGAAATTTGCTCCCCCGACCGACGCGTTGAAGCCCCGGGAGGCGGCGAATTGATCGCTACAATCGACGCCAGCAGGGTAGGACAGGCCCAGTCGTCGGCGCTGCGCGTCGACGTCTCGTTTCTGCTCTTCAATGTCGCGGGGCCCCTTGCGAAACGTCACCCACGCCGCGCGGAAGCCCTCGCCCCACTTGGCTTGGTAGTAGGTCTCGAGCGCTCTCGAGAACGGGTCGTAGCGCGGCGTGCCGTAAGCAGCGAACAACAGCGCAACGACCTGACCGCGCTCGGCCTCGAGCGATAGCTCCTGGTCGTTCACCCAGGAGTCCTTGCCGAGTTCGAGTGCCGGCGCCGGCTTCCCTTGCAGCTCTTTCATCGTCTCGAGTACTTCGTTGGTGCGGTTCAGGTAGACACGACTCGACGGACCGAGAGTCTTGGTCTTGCCCTTCTCGGTCAGGAAGTCGACCTGGCGCTGCATGTGACTCTGCGCCTCGAGGATGTTGCCGTTGACGTAGTGCATGAAGCCGAGGTGGAACTCGTACTGGTCGAGGTAGACCTCGAACTCCGACCGCGTTGTCGCGGAGAACATGTGGCGTTGACCGTCGATGACGATCGCTTCGCCACCGACCACCTTGTGATGCATGTCGACGTACTTCTGGAGGAACTTCAGTCCATCGTCGGTGCGGCCAAGGCCGACGTAGGCCTTCATTTCCATGTGCAGAATGTGCGGCAAGAAACGCGACGTCGGGTAACGACGCACGAAGTCCTGACTGTGAGTGAGCACTCCTTCGAAGAAGCGCGACGAATCTTGCAGCGCACCGGCAGCTTGTGTACCGGCCTTCAAGTACGACCCCGCGAGTGCGCACAGTGTCTCGTCGGGAGCCGGGTCCAACGGATGCGACTTGATCGCTGCCGCGTACGTTTCTGCGGCCTTTGCGAAGTCACCGACGTAGTAGTGGCACTTGGCCTTCAAGCGCTCGATCTCGCCAGCGAGGTCCTCGTCCCGTGTCCGTTCGGCTTCTGTGAGCACAGCAAAAACCTGCTGGAAGTACTGCTTGCGCTTCTCGCCGATCCATACCGCATCCGGGCTCTTCTTGTTGTTGGCGTCTTGGTAGTCCTTGATGTGCTGCGTGAGGACGCGTTGGTTGTTGAGGACCAGGAGTTTGCCAAGGCCGACGAGGACCTGTTCGCGCTCCGTGGCTTTCGGGCACTGCTTCAGGTACTGGTTCGCAGCGACGATGGCTTCGTCGACATCCCGCTGCACTTCTTCGAGCTTCTGCGGTGGCAAGTTGCGGACGCTCTCGGGTACGCGACTGACACCGGCGAGGACGCGTCGCGCGAGTTCCGTGCACGAACTCTCGACGCCTTCGGTCGTGGGCTGGCTGGCCGGTCGACTGGTCGCATCCTGCGCCGATAGCGCCGGGGTCAACGCGAGGCAGCCCAGTGCCACGAAACTGAGAAGGTAACTCGAGGTGAAGCCACTCGCGCGATTCATCGATCTGGTCTCTTCCATCTGTTTGATCGGGTCCGTCTTGTCGGAGTCCATCTGCTTTGGGTTCATTCGTTTCAGGGTCTTCTTGCTGCTCATCTTGGTTCATGCCTCTGCATTGTTGCGCGGCGCCGCCGCAGGTCTTTCCAGACCCTCGAGGCGTCTCGCGCGGCGCTGTCTCCGCCGCGCTCTCCTACGAGAAACGCAGGAGCGTGTCGAGACATTCACGAGACATTTCAACTACCATCATCGGCTCGTGGTGCCCTCGGGGTTGAATCGCCCTGGTTGCAAGCGCCGTACCCGACGCTTACCCGGCTCTGCTGTCACCGTTTCTGCGGTTGTTAGAGCTCTCTCGGTAGCCCCTGCTGAAGTCTGTAGGATACTTGTTCGCAATGGCTTAACGCAAGAGCACCCGCGAGTCCGTTAGCACGCCTTCGAGGCCCGATAACGGCTCCGGAGCGCACCCCTGCTCAGCCTCTTTGCGGACCTGATCCGGGGTATCTGCGTCGACTCTACCTGAGGACGAGCGCTTGTCGGTGGCTACGGCACTTCGGCGTCGAACAGCAGTCGTTGCTTGTCCTTGAGCTCGAGGGTGGCCTCGCTGAGGACATCGCGGCCGCGTCGGTCCTCTTGGATGCGGAGCGTGTAGCTACCCGCCGGGAGTCCCGAGAACGTGAAGCTCTCGCCAACCTCGATCGCCTTGAGCTTGCGCACCTGCGGGCTGCCACCGGTGAGCCGCAGGTAGCGCATGCCGCTGCCGCCGGCTTCGCGCAGGCGTCCAGTGACCTGAGCCCCTCGTTCCAGTCGGTGCCGCAGGTCCGGTACGGCTGCCCCGATCTCGACCTCGATGTCGGTGAGTTCGTCGGGGAGGTAGTCATCGTGTTGGAAAGTGACTCGGACGGTGCCAGACGGCACGCCTTCGACGACGAAGCTGCCGTCCTCGTCGGTCCGCTCTCGCACCAACGAGCGGTTGCGTCTGCGTGGGTTGGGGCGCTCTCCGGGAGCGGTTGCCGCCTCGGCTTCTTCCGTGGTCGTGGCGTCGAAGACTTGCACCAGAACGTTCTGGATCGGGTCGCCTTCACGGCTCACCAAGACCCCACGGATACGGCCGCCAGGCCGCAGTACGACATCGACGGAGTTACCGCTCTCTGGAACGGAGACTTCGACGCGCTCTGGCACATAAGGGTCCGTCGTGACTTCGATCGTCCAGTCTCCGGCGTCGAGGTCCTTGAGGACGAAGGCACCGCCAGAGTCGGTGCGCGCGGTCTTCCTGCCGCGACCGAAGCGACGATTGACCCGCCCTTCGCCGCTGCGGCTCGTGTTCGCCGTAACGCGTGCTCCCGGTACTGGATCCCCTGTCTCACCATCGGTGACGATTCCGGAAACGTCGTACGCTTGCTCGAGCTGCACGCGGAGCGGGCTCTCTTCGGCGATGACGTCTTCGATCGTTGCCGTGCTGAAGCCGCTGGCGCTGGCTCGGACTTGGACCGTCTCGTCGCCCAATCCCTCGACGACGAAGGTGCCATCCGCAAGCGACGTGACTGCACTCGGGCGGCGGTTCATGCCGCTCCCGAACACGAAGAGATCTGCGCCCTCAATCGGGACGCCGTCCGTGGTCACGACGATGCCAGTCAGTTGCTTCGCGCGCTCGAGACGTACGTCTTGGATGATCGGTGCACCTTCGCGCAGCTGCAGGTCACGCACTTCCCCTTGCGCGTACCCTTCGGCGGTCACGCGCAGCGTGAACTCACCAGGGGTGACACCGGTCATCTGGTACGTACCGTCTGCTTCGGTGCGCGTTGCGCTACCGCCACGGCGCCCGCCGAAGCCGCCGAACCCGCCACGGCCACGGCCGCTGCGCAGCGACACGGTCGCGCCCTTGATTCCTTCGCCGGAGGGGCCCGTCACGGTCCCGCTGAGGATCACGCCGACTTGCAACTGCAGTACGAGGTCAGTGATGTCAGCGCCTCGGACGGCGATCGGGCCTGAGGAGGCCTCTTGGAGGCCGCTCGAGCGAGCCGTGAGGTTCCAACTCCCTTCGGGCTCGGGCAGTTCGACGGCGAACACACCATCGGCGTCCGTCGTATCGCTGACGGTGACACGACGCCCCATCCAACCGCGCTGCCCTCGGCCACCGCGACCGCGGTCGCCGCGGCCACCCCGGCCAAACTCAATCCCCTGATTGCCCTGGTCCAGCTGTCCACGAACCCGGACGCCAGGGAGCGGCTTGCCGTCAGGATCCAGCACGACGCCTGCAAGAACGACGGCCGGAGCCAGGACGATGTCGCCGAGATCGGATGTACCGGCAAGTTCGCTCTCCCAGTTCGTGAAGCCGCGTGCGCGCACTTCGATCGTCTGCTCTGCGTCCTGAATCCCCGCGACGACGAAGAAGCCTTGCGCATCGCTGCGTCCACCACGCGGGCGCGCACGGCGTCCTTCTCCGCGGATGCTGATCCGCGCGTCGGCGATGGGGTCACCGTCGACGTCGACCACGCGCCCCCGGACCGACTCCCCTTGGGCCAGCGCGACCTCGATGCGAGGATCACCTGTCTTGGCGGTGATCTCCTGAGGTAGCCACGCATCGTGGCGGAACTCGAGCTGGTACTCGCCTGGGGCCAAAGTATCGAACAGGAACAGACCGTCGGCGTCGGTGCGCGTTTCTGGGCGGGTCCCGCCGCCCCAGCGACCGCGGCCGCCGCGCTCACGTCCCTGCCGCCCTTCGTTGCCGCGCGCACGCACGCGGACATCGGCGACCGGCTTACCGTCGTCGCCGCGCACGATCCCGCGCAGCACGCCGCCGGTTGCGAGGCGAATCTCGACGAACTCTTCGACGCCGGCAGCCAGCTCCACGCGTTCTTCATGATCTTGGAAACCAGGTGCTTCGACTTCGACCGAGTACGGACCCGATGCCATGCGCGGGACTCGGAAGTTGCCTTCGGAATCGGTCTTGGTCTCGGTGGGCTTGCGTCGATCCATCCAGCGCATGATTCGATCGCCGCCTTGCCCGCGCAGCGACAACTCTGCAGCCGCGATGCCGCGCCCCAGTTCGTCGACAACTCGACCGACGAGGATGCCCGCTTCGGCCAGAATCAACGTTGCTTCGGCATCGACCGGGACGTTCACGACGACCTCGGCTGTGGCCCACGGATCAGCGCCCGCGCTGACGCGGTAATCGAGTTGCGGCAAGCCGACGAACTGAAACTCGCCGGAGCCATCGGAGGTCACTTCCCGCTGCAGGGGGTTCATTGCAAACAGCAGCATTTCTTCGATCGGGATGAAGCCATCGCCCCCCGTTTGCATACGCCGCATCAACAAGCCTTCGAGGATCACGGCGGCACCGGGCACCGGCGTGCCACTGGGTTCGAGCACTTGGCCGTGCACGATCGCGCCACTGTTGATGTTGATGTTGGAGCGTTCGACGCTGTCGGTCACGACGACGACACCATTCCCTGGCGTGCGTAGCGACTCGGCGGTTTGTGCGGCGACGACGTAGCTGCCTGGGGCAAGCCCGGCGAACTCGAACTGACCAGCTTCATCAGCGCGCACTTCGGCACTGCGCTTCACGACATCGAACAACTCAGAGCTATCCGTGTCGCCACGAAACAGCTGCCAGATCACCGTGCCGCCGTCTTGCTGCACGTCGGTCGGAAACGCCGTGCGATACAGCGTCACCGGAGCATCGGTTGCGGGCGCCCCGCTGGGATCGTAGACGGTCCCTTCGATACCGGCCGAGCCGGCACCCAGGTCGATGGTTGACGCTGCGGTTTCAGGTGCCGGGAGCGCATCGGCCGTGGGCGTTTCGCCGGCGGTTAGCGGTGTGAACTCGCTGGGTTCTCCGGTCGCGGCGACGTCGGTGGTGGCCGACTGTGAGCCGCCTGTCCCCGGGTCGGAACCCATCAACATCCACAGCAAGACTCCGACGAGCCCGGCGGCGACAATCGCAATGGCGACACGCTGGTTCATGACATCTCCTGGTGGTTGGCGGCGGACTCGGGCGCCTCGACCCGACACGAATGCGGAATCTCTCGCCAAGAAAGTCTCGCCAGCTGCGGTACGAACACCGCACAGGTTGTGATGGTAGCTGCTTTTTCGACAATTCTGCACAGATTCACGACGGCTCTCTCCTCTGGCCCCGGCCGCGGTTCCAGCAAGCTCCGAGTTGGTTCTTCGGGGCAGGCGCGCTACGGTAGCGTTGCCTGGCGGCGTCTCCCTCGGAGGCATGTCTTTGCCCGATACAGCCTTACGGCGTCTGCCGTTGGTCCCCGGAGCCGTGAGCTGGGCTTGCGGCATCGCGGCTGCCCACACCCTCTCCCCGCCCAAAACCGTGTTCGTAGTCACTTCGCTGCTGGTTGCAGCTCTCATCGCATGGTGGCGCCCTCGCCGTGGCACGCGTGCGCAGCTGCTCCTGTTCGCTGCTCCGTTCCTGTTGGGGATCTTCGCAGCAACCCCCCGATGGGAGCCCGCCGACAGTGAAAGAGCGCTGACCGAAATCACCGGAGTCGTCGTCGGGCCACCGCGCCCCGTGCGAGGTTCGCGTTTGGGGCGCGATCCTCGGGCGACGCCGCCCAAGCGTCGCCGGGCCCAGCTGCAAGTTGTGCGAGGGCCAGAGGCGCTGCGCGGGCGCATCGTGACGATCGTGACTGCGGACCAGCCGAGGTACGGGCGAGGCGATCAACTGACGATCACTGGGTGGCTCGATGGCGCGGTGCTGTGGGCTACTGCGGTCCCGCCGATTGTGCACCGATCGGGGAGCGCGACAGCGTTCTTCGACCGAACTCGAGCTGCGATCCGCCACTCTTGGGGGCAGCGTTTTGGAGCGCTCACCACGGGTTGGTGGAGCGCTCTGTTACTGGGTGACCGCGCGCTGCTCCCGGAGTCGGTGATCCCCAGGTTTCGACGGGTCGGTCTGTCGCACCTCGTCGCGATCAGCGGCATGCATGTCGGTATCCTGGCGTCACTGTTGCTGCTCCCGCTGCGGCGATGGCGGATCGGTAGAGCCCGCACGAGCGCGATTGCGGTGACGATTGCGCTGTTGGCCTATGCCGCTCTCGTTGGCACCGACGCGCCGGTCCTGCGGGCTGTGCTGCTGGCCGCATGTGCCTGCGTGGCGACGGTGCGTGGACGCAACCGTTCCTTGGCGAACCCGCTGGCGGCGGTGTTTCTGCTGGTCTGTGCCATGAGCGACGGGCGCGTCGTCGCGCCCGGGCTATTGCTGTCCTTCTGTGCCGTCGCGGCGATCGCGATGCTGCCACCCGCGCCGGCCCGCACAGTGCGATCTTCACGGCTGCGACGCGCCCTGCAGATCTCGATCGCTGCCTGCTGGGGTGCTAGCGTACCGCTTGTGTGGTGGTCCCCTGAAGTGGTGCCGTGGGGACCGTTCGCGACGCTATTGCTGCTTCCTCTGTTGACGATCGTGCTGGCGACCGGGCTGCTGTCGCTTCTGCCCGGCACTGCACTGTTCGATCGTTGTCTCGAGTGGATCGCGAGCTTGGCGATTGGTGCGCTCGACACCGCGACGGTATGGCTGGATCATTTGCCTGCCACGCCGACCTGTTGGCCAGCGCTGCGACCGTTGTCGTTGGCACTGTTGCTGGCTGCCGCCGGCGGGTTTCTGTTGGGGCATCGGTATCGGCGACTGGCGCCGGCCATCTTACTGTTGGCGGTCTTGCCGACGCTGGCGCCCCCTCCCCGTACCGGCGGTGAGTTGGTGCCGTTGGGGCGTGGCCAAGGGCTGCTGTTGGTGGGGCCGCGAGCTACGGTTCTGTACGACGCCGGAAGCGCCGATGCCCCGAACGGTGGGAGCGCTGCGATCCGACGAGCGCTGCGGCGCTACGGTCGCATGCATGTCGACCTGCTGGTCTTGTCACACCCACATGCCGATCACATGAACGCGGTGCTATCGCTGCTGCGCGATGTGTCACTGGGCACTGTCGTCGTCGGACCACGCTTTGCAGACGTACCGCTGGGAGAGCAGTGTCTACGCCACCTGCGAGCGCGAGGGTGCGAGCCGACCACGGTGCTCCGCGGCGATCAGATCGTCGTGGGCGGCTGGCAACTGGACGTGTTGCATCCGCGCGCCAAGCCACTTCCTGGCGCCGGGATCAACGACGATTCGGTCGTCGTGCGGGTCACGGGTCATGGGCTGGACCTGCTCCTCTGCGGTGACCTCGAAGCGACCGGGATGGCGAGCAATCCGCTGCCACGCGACCTAACCTGGCTGTTGCTACCCCATCATGGGCGTTTCACTGCGGGGTTGGATCGCTGGCTGGAAGCCTCTCCACCGACTGCAGCGCTCGCGGCCACGGCTCGGCGGCTTCCCCACGACACCCACCAAGTGCTGCTGGCAGCGGGCGTCCCGTACGTCTGCACCGGGCGGCAGCGCCGCGTTTGGCTGCGCAGAACCGAAGACGGGTGGACCGCAATTGTCGACCGCAGGTAGACTGCCGCTCGCTGAGGGGCGTGCGCCCCCCAACCTCCGCTTTGGATTCAATCGAGGGGAAGCAATGATCCGTGCACTACGCTGGGACGGCGATCGCGATGGGTATCCGGTCCTGGTCGAGCAAACTCTGCTCCCTGACCGCTTCGAGGAGGTCGACATCAAGACCCCTCAGGAGATGGTCGCTGCCATCCAGCGTCTGGCGGTGCGCGGCGCGCCAGCGATCGGTATCGCTGCAGCGTACGGCATTTGTGTCGCCACTCGTGGGCTCGAAGACGCCGACGCCATCGATGCTGCGCTCGACCACGCGCTGCCGCTGATTCGAGAGTCTCGACCCACCGCCATCAACCTGCACCACATGGTCGACCGTATGCGCGGTGTGATCGACGCCCACACTGACTTGCGCGGCGTCGCGCTGCGCGAGCGCCTGCTCGAGGAAGCGCGCGCCATCCACCGTGAAGATGAAGAGTTGTGCGACGCGATGGGGCGCGCCGGCGCACCGTTGATTCGTGACGGGATGAGCGTGTTGACGCACTGCAATGCCGGTGCGTTGGCGACCGGTGGCAGCGGAACTGCACTCGCAGTCATGTATGCGGCAGCTGCCAAAGGCGTTCAGTTTCAGGTCTATGCCGACGAAACTCGCCCACTGTTGCAGGGCGCGCGGTTGACCGCATGGGAGCTGCAGCAAGAAGGCATCCCGGTAACGATCCTTGGCGATAACGCGGCCGCGACGATGTTTGCCCACGGTGAGATCGACCTCGTCATCACCGGCTCCGATCGCGTGGCCGCCAATGGTGACGCAGCGAACAAGATCGGGACCTACGGGGTCGCAGTTCTCGCGCAGCATCACGACGTGCCGTTCTACATCGCAGCCCCGTCGACGACGTTCGATTTCTCGACCCCGACTGGTCAGGAAATCCCGATCGAAGAGCGGGCGGCAGAGGAGGTCTGGGGCGTTTCGTGGAAGAGTGCTCCACCGGCGGGGATCTCGGTCCGGAACCCAGCCTTCGACGTGACTCCGAAGGAACTCATCCACGGTTGGATCACGGAAAACGGAATCGTGCAGCCGCCGTTCGACGAATTGCGATAGCGTCCGACCTGCAGTGGCGGGCCCCTGGCGCGGCCGGCGCGGAAGGGCCCCGAACCCACTTGAACCGGGCTGTGCAGCCGGGCGGCTGATTGCTAGGATCCCGCTTCGGAAACTCGAACCAGTCGTTCCTGGAGGAATTCAGATGACACAGATTCAGTATCCCGCAACCCACGCGCCCGACCACAGTGGCAAGGTCCGTGACATCTTTGATCTCGGTGACAAGCTGCTGCTGGTGGCGAGTGATCGCTTGTCGGCCTACGACGTAGTGTTGCCAGATCAGATACCTGACAAAGGCGCGATTCTGACGTCGATCACGCGCTTCTGGATGGACCAATTCGGTGACCGGATCCCCCACCATCTGCTGTCGGTCGCTGCGAGCGATCTACCGGAGCCGTTCGCAGAGTGTGCGCAGCATTGGGGACCTCGTTTCATGCTCGTACGCAAGCTCGAAATGTTCCCGATCGAATGTATCGTCCGGGGTTACATCACCGGTAGCGGTTGGAAAGAGTATCAACAACACGGCACGGTTTGCGGGATCGAGTTGCCGGCCGGCCTCCGCGACTGCGAGCAGCTGCCCGAGCCGATCTTCACACCGTCGACGAAGAACGACCACGGACACGACGAGAACATCTCACTCGAGCGGGCTGCAGAGCTGGTCGGTGCCGAGCGTCTCGCCGAACTGCAGCAGCGATCGCTGGAGATCTATTCGTTCGGACGGGACTATGCACGGGAGCGCGGGATCATCCTGGCAGACACGAAGTTCGAGTTTGGCTGCATTGACGGTGGGCCTGCGATCCTCGGAGATGAGGTGTTGACTCCTGACTCGTCGCGCTTTTGGCCCGCAGACGAGTACACGGTCGGCGAGCAGCCGCCGTCGTTCGACAAGCAGTACGTACGCAACCACTTGTCAGGAACCGACTGGGACAAGAAGCCCCCCGCGCCAACGCTGCCAGAGGACGTCATTGCCGGCACCTGTGCGCGCTATCAGGAAATCTACCAGAAACTCACCGGCCAGCCTTGGTCGGCGAACGCGTAGCGAAGGAGCACGAGATGAACACGCCGCGAGTACTAATTGTCATGGGCAGCGATTCCGACTTCGAAGTCATGAAGGAGTGCGCGCACGGATTGCGCGGCTTTGGCATCGATTTCGACATGCGCGTTTGCTCTGCTCACCGCACCCCGGATGCTGCGCACGAACTCTCTACGAAGGCGCGTGAGAACGGGATCCAGGTCATTGTGGCCGCCGCCGGATTGGCCGCGCATCTTGCCGGAGTCATGGCTGCAGGTACTACGCTGCCGGTGATCGGCGTGCCGCTGC